>JBBQLS010000074.1:0-16220 GCA_038328115.1 Chitinophagales bacterium | reverse complement strand
TAATGACCGTTTGTATTGCCTTTCCTGTCTTCTGATAATCTTCCAGCATCACGGGGTTAGCATCGGAGATAACGTTATATAGCTCCTTTACATTTTCATTTGTACTGGAATCGGCCTTCCATTTTGCCCCATTATTTAAGGTGAGTTCAGCGGCAGCTTCATGTTCGTGATGTGTATCTGTCTGTATTGCCTGTTCACCCTGCGATTTTGTTTCTTTATTTTCAGCAGAATTGCAAGCCACCAAAAAACCTGCAGCCAAAATAAAAACGGCTGCATGTTTTACTAATTTGTTTGTGTATTTCATTTTTGCAGGTTTTATAACTCAGTAAATGTGAGATTTTAGCTGTTATTTATTAATCCAGAAATGATCATCCCATTTATCGTCAAAATTGCCTTCCCGTTTGCTGTGGCTCTCTTCCAGTTTCTTTAATTCATCGGCAGATAAATGCTGCTGCAAATGATTAAATAAGGTTCTTTCTTCAAACCGGATATGACTATCCAGTGCATCAGCAAACTTCGTAAGCAACATTGTATTTATTAAGTCCTTCCTCAACTCAGCAACCAGTTCGTAAATATGTTCATGTTCCTTAAAAGCCTGCCTGCGTAAGGGATCATCAACAGGAAGTTTTACAAAAAGGTCTTTTTCTTCCTCATTAAAATGTTGCGTTAACTCGTTCTCAAAAAGAAAAATGCTGTAGCTACTTATCCTGCCAGGTTCGATATTATTTTTCAACCCCTGCCTTATTTTCCAAACCAATAACAATCCAAAATGGTGTTCACGTGAAAACTGTATAAGTGCCTGGCTGCGTTTGATTGGTGATGTTGAACCGTTCATTTTTTTGTTACTTTTAATTTAAGCCGTTACTAATTACTGGCAGGCATTTTAGTTTAATTTCTTTTCCAGGTCAAGTGCTTTCGGAAACAGGATATTATTCTCCAGGTGAACATGCAAGTGCAGATCATTTTCAAACTCATCCAGCATTTTATACAACAGGCTGTAAGAAGCACAACCATCTTCGGGCACAATATAATTCTTTGACAATACTCTTATGTCATCCAGATTTTTACCAACAAGTTCATGCTCCATTTCCATCATATTTATTGGATTTTGAACTGTGCCAAAATGTGCAGCCTGTGGAATTTGATCATTTGCATTCGCCAATACCAACGCTTTGATATAAGGAAATAATACCTTTTCTTCTTTTACCATGTGGCCAGACAGTTCAGCATTCACATCATCTACCAGGCTTTTAATTTTATATAATTCAGGGTGCTGCTGACCATGCACACCGGCAACTTTAGTGGCATAGGTTACCAATTCTGGCAATGCTTTCTTCACATAACTATGGTGTGTATTTACAATGTAATCGGCTAAAAAATCCAGGCTCCATTCGTTGTATGGAATCGGGCGGGAAGAAAGCGCTTTATCTGCCTGCTGCAATTCCTGTTCAATTTTTGTTACATCCAATCCTTTTTCTGCACAGGCTTCTTTTACTGTTTTTTTACCACCGCAACAAAAATCAAGTCCGTATTTTTTAAACACTTCGGCCTTGCGTAAATCCTTTGCTGCAATTTGTCCCAGCGTTTCATCATCTTCTCCCGAAATACGTTTTGAAATTTTCACCTTCCACCATTCTGGCCCTTGCTCCAGGTATTCCCACACAAAAATGTTTCCTCTTTCGCCCAGCAGTTGATAATACAAAGGCTTGGGGTCATGGTCGTTGTGAATGGTTAAGCTTTGCCCTTCGTTCAATTCATCAAAACGAACAAAGATGGTTGGGTGTTTTTGCCTTGGCTCAAGTAAGGTTACGTTGAGGATATTTTCTGTAATCGTATTCATATACTTTGCTTTTAATTGTTAATTATAAAGCAAAGATAAGCATAAATTCATAATAAAAGTATCTATTTACTTTTATTTATACCACTATAATGTTTTACATCATTTAAAAGAAAATAAACCATAGTTTGAAGTTTCTATCGTTTTTAAAAATTGTATGACTGCAAAAATAAAATTAGCCCATCTCTAACACTCATCGTTTTTTAATGTGGATAGATTTGATATTCAAAAAGTCAAATTTGTTCTGCTTACCAAAATATCAGACTTGTAATCCGTGGCTATGAGGGCGCATTTATTAGTATTTATTTTCTTGATAGGTTAATTAAAGCAGGCATCGAAAAATAAAAATGGCACATGTATAACCAATATAAAACTGTAAAAAAGACTTGATCAGTTTGCTACAATCAAAAACCATTCATCAACCAGTTAATACTATTTAAGATTGTTACATTTAAATAAACTATAAAAGAACTAAAGCCTGTTTACAGACATTGGGCTGCGCAATAACTTAGATGCAATTATTTGTTCTTCTCCGGTATACGCTTTAAAGTTTCCAATAAATATGGCCAGTACTTTTGTACCGAACTTATCTGCACTTTTTCATCCGGAGAGTGTGCCCCTCTTATGTTTGGGCCAAACGATATCATCTGCATATCGGGATAATTGGTTCCCAGAATACCACATTCCAACCCCGCATGTACAGCGTTCACATGTGCCTCTCCCTTAAACATTTCTTTATACAAATCGCTCATCAGTTTTACAATGGGTGCTTCGGGTTTAGGAGCCCAGCCCGGATAGGAACCACCAAAAGATGGCGTTGCCCCTGCCAGTTCAAAGTTATAACAGATGGTTTTTGCAAGATCCATCTTTTCACTATCCACCGAACTTCGCGTTAAACAAAGAATAGTAAGTTCTCCATCTTTTACCAGCACCCTTGCCAGGTTATTGGATGTTTGCACTAAACCTTTAATAGCGGGGCTCATCCGGTAAATGCCGTTGGGGCAGACCACGATGGTTCTTAATAACTTAAACTGAAAAGCTGCATCCAGCACAGTTTCGGGAGTAATGATTGTTTCCATACTGATGCTTACATTCGGATCAGTACTTTGATATTCGCTTTTAATAATTTCAGCCTCCTGATTTACCAGGGCAGTAAAACTTTCGCTCTCACCTGCTTGTACGGCTACTTCTGCATATGCCTCCCGTGGAATGGCATTTCTTAATCCTCCGCCGTCAATTGTCTTTATCCTTAGGTTAAATTTTTCTGCAGCACATAGTAAAACACGGCCTATTAATTTATTGGCGTTGCCCCTGCCTTTATAAATATCCATACCGGAGTGACCACCGGTTAATCCCTTTATTGCTATTCGAAAACCCATTGAACCAGGGTTAACTTTTTCTGTTTTGTAATTTCCGCCAATGGTTACATCAATGCCACCGGCGCAACCAATGGTGAGTTCATCATCATCTTCCGTATCCAGGTTCAATAAAATTTCTGCGTCCAGTAACCCTCCTTTTAAACCAAGGGCCCCCGTCATTCCGGTTTCTTCATCAATGGTGAAAAGTGCTTCCAGGGCGGGATGAGCAATATCTTTTGAAGCCAGCAACGTCATAATGGAAGCCACTCCTATTCCGTTATCAGCGCCGAGTGTTGTACCCTTTGCTTTTACCCAGTCATCTTCAATAAACATGTTAATTCCTTCTGTTGCGAAATCAAAAATGGTATCTGCATTTTTTTGGTGTACCATATCCAGGTGGCTCTGTAAACAAATGGTCTGCCTGTTTTCCATACCCGTAGTTGCAGGTTTTTTAATGATCACATTTCCAATTCCATCCTTGCTGGTCGGCAGGTTTAGCCCCTTCCCAAAATCCATCATGAACTGTATAACAGCTTCCTCTTTTTTTGAAGCCCGTGGAATTGCGTTGAGTGCGGCGAAATTCTGCCACAATTCAGTTGGTGTTAATCCGTTCAGGTTTGTTTGCATCTGGCTATTTATTTTATTTTAATTTAATTGATTGCTAAATTAAAGTAAACTCAATGACTATTACTTAAATTTTTCTCACAAAAAAAACGCTTCAGTTGCCTGAAACGTTCTTTCTAAAATTATAATTCTAATACTTATTGTTTTGATTCTGCGTTTTCTTTAACCTTGGTGCCACCTCTATGTGTTGCATTAATAGCAGCATACTTGATTTTTAAACCGGCAATCTTTAAGTTATCTGCTGTTTTTAAATCTTTTTCAACTGCATTTTTACGGGTATCCAATGCTTCGTAAAGTACCTTTATCTCATCCCAGTCTTCTCTGGTATATTTATTTTTATTGTCATCAACCACATCTACAAAATTTTTATAAACAGACAGTATATTATCTGCGTTAACAAATGCGAACTGCATATCGTCACCAATCCTGCCTTCGCCAAATAAACGGTCTCTTAAAACTTTTCTGAAGTTTGGAACTCCATTGGCATTTGCATTTGCAATTGCAACTTTGGCTTCCTGCTCTTTTATGGCAAGCTCATACTTTGCTTTTAATGCTTCATATTTAGCTTTGCTGGTTTCTGCTTTAGCCTTTTCTTCAGCACTAAGATCTGCCAGGCTTTTTTCTGCTTTCATAGCCCTTTCCTGGTAACCATTATCAATAGCTGTCCAGTTTGCAACGGTATAAACAGGTGTTGCACTTTCAACAGAATCAACATACGTGTTAAGCATTTCTGCATCCTGCTTTGCTTCTTTGTTCTCGGTTTTGCATGCTGTAAATCCAACACTGATGATGGCTGCTGCAAATAATAATTTTGTCTTTGTCATTTTCTTATTTTTTATTTAAACCGGTAAGGCAACATCCATGCCATACTTACTACAGGCATTTTAATTTAGTTAACTGCCAATATCCCTGCAGATTGTTATGAATTGCAAAAGTATTGCTCAATTGTGGTGCTGCTGTTATACAATTACAGCCAAATATTATATCATTCACACTTTAAGCTTTATTAAGATTAAAACCTTCCTATCTTGATTAAAAAAAATGGAAAAGCGCATACTAGGAATTATTTTATCGTTGCTTGGCATAGCAGGATTGATCTATGCAGGCGTACAATTTATGAATGGGGGCGAAAGTACCAGGAATATTAAGGCTATCATTTTTTCGGGTGTATTGGGAGGGATATTCTTTTTTGCCGGTATTGGTTTAATAAGAAATACAAAAGATAAAGCAACCTGATGAGGCAGGCAGGTAATTTATGTTAATGGAACACACGGTGTCAATTAGTGACAATGGCAGAAAATGAGATACCTTAAAAGTCGGGTTAAGTTGGCACAACAGCTATTAATGATTACTAAATTAAGATTGTTATGCAAACCGTTAATCCCGCTTTTACACTCCTGCTTTCAATGCCCGGAGGTTCCGAATGGATACTGATACTTGTTGTAGTGCTATTGATATTTGCCGGAAAAAAAATTCCGGAACTTATGAGAGGGCTCGGAAAGGGTGTATGGGAATTTAAAGATGCAAAAAATAGTGCAAAAAATGAAATAGAAAAAGGAACAAATGAAAAGGAAACTACAGAGACCATGCCGCCCTATCCTCCATCCGCTGTATAATTATTGTTTTGAAAGATGTTTGTACCTTTTTCGCAACGAAAGGGGATTTTTTTTGCCCAACCTGTTACAAATGTCCCTTTTCTTTTTTATTACGCCACGCAATCATTTATTCGGTACAGCCTGTCAATTCAGCTATTGGCTATGTAAGTGTGAATTATACAAGCCAATATAAAAGTTATGTAAGATAAAAAAACATTAACGGACCAGCTTTTGCAACTAACAGTTTTAAATAATTATTATGCCTATTCTAACAATTCTTTTAGTTCTTGTAATTGCAGGGGTTTTGCTCTGGCTTGTAAATACTTATATCCCTATGGACGGGAAAATTAAAAGCATCCTCAATATTGTGGTGGTGGTGCTGGTGATCATATGGCTGCTAAAGGTTTTTGGCCTATTTAGTTCCATTAAAGGTTTACAAGTTTAACCGGCTGTTAAAAACCAGCTGAATACCTTCAAAAAAATAAGCCCTGTATATGCCCTGCAATTTCTGACGGTTATCTTGCTTTTTGCATACAAAGGTTCTATATCGTCGTCTGAATCGGACATATTATTAACTGATAAAGTTTTGACGCCGGATGTTAAAAAACTGCAACCGCTGATTAAACCATTGGGTGATTCGTCTTAAACCGGTGTAAGGAATTGCTTATTCATATTATATACTGGGTAGTAAAAAAAAACGATCTGGTGAAGCAGCATAGCATCTGTAATTTTTCATTCACCGGCATGCCGGTGCAATACAATTTTAAATATTGACATCATCTACCCATTCAGGTAAAAATATTCCTGCAGATAAACTGCTTGCAGGTTTGCTCAACAACGACCAGGATTGTTTTTCTGGAATATACGAACTATACTCTGGCAGGCTTTTTGGCTTAATCCTCAGGTGGGTAAAAGAACAGGAAACAGCAGAAATACTTTTATGTAATGCTTTTGTAAAAGCATGGAATGAAAGAAAGTTGTTCGAGCCTTCGAGGGTAGCGTTTTACCATTGGCTATGCAGGCATGCCCGGTTTTGTTTCCATGAAGATGTGGCTTTTAGATTAAGCAAAAAAGTATAAGTATCATTCTATAATATGCCTGGGGTGTTTTTTCCCCATAGCGTGGGGTATTTTTTTATTATTTTCTGAGAAATAAAAATTAAAGGCTACTTACATCATTAAAATTGTAAACTTTTATAAAATTGGTATTAGCTGTTAAGAATATTTTTAGCGATGCAGGCAGGGTAACACTTTTTGCAGCCAGATTTTTTAAAGAGGTGGTTAAACCTCCTTTTGAAATCAGGGAATTTCTGCGGCAATGTTACAGTATGGGCAATAAGTCACTTCCGTTAGTTGGCATCACGGCCTTTATCATGGGGTTGGTACTTACTTTACAGTCTCGCCCTACGTTGGTAGAGTTTGGAGCCGAATCCTGGTTGCCCGGTATGGTGGCCCTTTCACTGGTTAGGGAAATTGCACCGGTAATTACAGCGTTGATCTGCGCAGGTAAAATTGCGTCGGGTATTGGAGCCGAGCTAGGTTCGATGAAGGTTACTGAACAGATAGATGCCATGGAAGTATCAGCCATTAATCCATTCAAATACCTGGTTGTTACACGCATACTGGCCACCACGTTAATGATTCCGGTATTGGTAATATTTGCAGATGCCATTGGCATTTATGGCGGCTATGTGGGTGTAAACATACACAGCGACCTGAACATGTTCCGCTATTTTAACCAGGTGCTTGAGTCATTGGATTTTTTAGACATCCTGCCCGCAATGGCCAAAACTTTTTTCTTTGGCTTTTTTATTGGTTTGATTGGCTGCTACAAAGGATATACAGCGGCCAACGGAACAGAAAGCGTTGGCAAAGCTGCTAATTCTGCTGTAGTTGCGGCATCGCTTACCATTTTTATAATAGATATGTTGGCAGTGCAAATAACAGACCTCTTTTTCTAAATAAAAAATGATACAGGAAGATATAAATATAAATAAGGATTCATCCGCCGATACCGGTGGTCCGGTAATTGAAATAAAGGGTTTGTACAAATCTTTTGGAAAAGAAAATGATGTATTAAAAGGAGTTGATCTTACCGTAAACAAGGGCGAGAACCTGGCAGTGCTTGGCAAGTCCGGTTCAGGTAAATCGGTACTCATTAAATGCATCGTCGGTTTAATTACACCAGATAAAGGAGAGATAAAAGTATTTGATACGGTCGTGGATGCGCATAACGCAACAGAGATGAATGACATACGGGTAAGAATTGGTTTTCTTTTTCAAAATGCTGCCTTGTACGATTCTATGACGGTGAGAGAAAATCTGGCGTTTCCTTTAAAGCGGCATTTCAGAAAATTAACAGCAGGTGAAGTGCAGGCTGCAATTGAAGAAGCGCTTGAAAGCGTTGGTTTAGCGGAAGCGATTGATAAAATGCCGTCGGAGTTATCAGGTGGTATGCGCAAGCGAATCGGATTGGCACGTACCTTAATCTTAAAACCGGAGATCATTTTGTATGATGAACCAACTACCGGTCTGGACACCATCACATCCAGAGAGATAAGCGAACTGATACTGGCCATTCAGAAAAAAAATAAAACAACATCTGTTATCATTACACACGATATGGCCTGCGCAAAACTAACGGGCGACAGGCTGGTAATTTTAAAAGATGGCCTGATTGATGCAGAAGGTAGTTATGAAGCATTGGAAAAAAGTGACGATGAATGGGTACGTTCATTTTTTAATTAATCATTTTATAAAAATTAAAGTATGAATAAAGAGTCTGGCTTTACATGGAAACTGGGCATGTTTGTGGTAATTGGCCTGGTGCTGTTTACAGGCACTATCTATTTTGTTGGCAAACAAAAAAACCTGTTTGGCTCTACCTTTAAATTAAAGGCCGAATTCAAAACAGTAAGTGGTTTAAAGGAAGGTAATAATGTCCGCTTTTCGGGCATTAATGTTGGCACGGTTGACGGAATTGAATTGATTACAGACACTTCCGTAATGGTATCACTGGTCATAAAAAAAGATGTCCGGCAGTTTATAAAAAGAGATGCGGTGGCCAGCATTGCTACTGATGGTTTAATGGGAGACAAAGTGCTCACCATTTCTCCCGGCAAACCGGGATCTGAAAGTGTTTCCAATGATGCACTCATTGGTTCAAAAGCCGCAGTTGAAATGTCGGATGTAATGAGCAGCTTAAAAAATAGTGTTGATAATGCCGGCATTATTACCGGGCAACTTGCAGAAGTAAGTTATAAGATCAACAACGGGAACGGTGCATTAGCCAAGTTAATATCCGACGAGGGCTTTTCCAACAATATTAAGGGTACGCTAACCAATCTTCAGACAAGTACTAATGAGTTTGCACGTTTTACTCAAAACCTAAACAATGGTGCTTTATCAAGCAAACTCGACTCAACCATGAGTAACCTGCAGGCAGGCACCAAAGGGTTAAGCGACAATATGGATGCTGTAAAACATAGTTTTTTATTAAGGGGATATTTTAAAAAACAAAAGAAAGCAGCCGAAAAAAAGAAGGCCGAACAGAAAAAACAGGCAGTTTCAAGTAAGCCCCAGGATACAATAAATTTAAAAGACAGCATTAAACAATAGCGAAAACTCTACAGGCTTTTACCTGAGTCATACAACAGGAAAAAACAAAAAAACAGGATAAGGATTTTATTCATCCTGAAAGAAATCCGCTGCCTGTTATCTGTAAGCAATAAATGTGTGAATGATATAACTTAACAGCATGATTATGTAACGCTTAAAATACAGGGAGTTATCAACTTTGTATGGTAATGAGAAAACACAAATAAGGGAAAATAAATGAACAGTTTTACAGAAATAAAAGGAAATATAATACAGACTAAAGTGAAGCAAAACAATAATTAGCAGTTGTGATTAATTATCTTTTTTCTTATTGACAGAACCTGCTAACCGTTTAAAAGATAAAAAATCGGGCGGATTAAAAAATGGCATGCAATTTGATTTTATGCTTTCGTAACAATTTAAATAACCTTAAAAAAAACACAATGGGAAATCTACTTTACACAATTGCTGTGATCTTAGTTATCATCTGGGCTATTGGCTTTCTGGGGTTCGCCGCCGGCGGTCTTATTCATATACTTCTGGTAATAGCAGTAATAGCGGTTGTACTCAGACTTATCCAGGGGCGCAGGCCGCTGTAAATTAAAAAATCATTTCAAAACATAAAATAAAACAACATGGGAAACTCAAACAACGCAGGAAAAGTTATCGGGGCAATATTTTTAGGTGCAGCTATAGGCGGCGCTCTTGGAATTCTTTTTGCACCTGATAAAGGCACTGAAACTAGAAAGAAAATTGCTAAAAAAGGTAATGACCTTACCGATGCAGTAAAAGAAAAATTTGATGCTATTGTAGAAAAATTTAAAAAAGAAGTGGAAGACGTAAAAGATCAGGCAAATGAATTTGCAGATAATGGCAAATCAGCCATAGAGAAACTTAAAACGAACCATGGCGTTTAATTTTTTTAAAGGGTAACTGAAATTAGAAGCCGGAAAATATTTTTCCGGCTTCTAATTCTAAAATAACAAAAATGGAGACACAGTTAAATTCAATTGAACCATTGCTGGAAAGAGCAGAAGCATACGGCAAAACGAGTTTTGAATTATTAAAACTAAAAGCGCTTTCTAAAACTGCAGACGTCACATCTACCCTGCTTTCGAGATCAATATTTATTTTGCTTCTTTCGCTTTTTGCGTTCACTATAAATATTGCGGTAGCGCTGTGGATCGGCGATCTGTTAGGCAAAAACTACTATGGGTTTTTCATTGTTGCGGGTTTTTATGCGGTTGTTTCCATTGTTTTACTGATAGCACATCCCAAAATCAAATCCAGTGTAAACAATACCATCATCAAGCAATTGTTCAACTGATATTTTTATGAGACTAATTACAACATCTGAAGAATTAAACGCTACCATTCAGGAACTGGAACTGCAGCGGGGTGATGAATTGAATCTTTTAAAAGAACAGTTTAATAAAACCAGGGAAGATTTTAAGCTTATCAATATTATTAAAGGCTCTTTAAAGCAGGCCGTTGCTTCGCCTGATTTAAAGACAGATGTGATCAATGCCGCTATTGGCTTTACTACCGGAGTAATAGCCAAAAAACTCATGATTGGAAAAACAATCAATCCTTTCAAAAAATTGCTGGGCGTTATTGTTGAAATGGCTGTGGCCAATAAGGTGGTGAAAAATGCCGATGGTATAAAATCTGCCGGAACCGCCATTTTCAGCTTATTCAAAAGAAAAGAACTGCAGGATAAATCATAATCGGGTAATTTGTTTACCCACATTATGTGTAAAGTCTGCGCTGATATTTTCAGCGTTTTGTTTTTGGTTTCTTTCTAAGAAATACAGCTCATAATAAAAAAACTTTAAACCAAAATATATCACCATAAAAACCGAAAATGAAAGTAAATATTGGAATTTCAGAAAAGAATTTAAAAAGCAGTGCAGAGCTTTTAACAACAGCACTGGCTAATGAAATGGCCCTATACATAAAAACAAGAAAATTTCATTGGAACGTTTCGGGCGAAAGCTTTATGGAACTGCATAAACTATTCGAAAACCAGTATAAGCAGCTGGAGGAATCGATTGACGAAATTGCAGAGCGCATTGGAAAGCTTGGCCACAAAACAATTGGCACGATGCAGGAGTTTTCAAAACTGTCATCTATTAAAGAAAGCCCGGGAAAATATGCATCGTCAAAAGAGTTATTGAATGAGTTATTGAAAGATCACGAATCGATTATCATTATGCTTCGTAAAGATATTGATGAAACAGCTGACAAAATTAAAGATGCAGGCACTGCTGATTTTTTTACCGGTCTTATGGAGCAACATGAAACCATTGCATGGACACTGAGAAGGTACCTGAACTGAGCATTTCACTATCTGCATATCAGGTTATGTCCCTTTTTTGATATTAATGAAACCTAAAAGTGTGAATGATGTAATGTATTGCAGCAATTCTGTAACGCTTTACTTATTAAAAGCAGCCACCTTTGTAGTTACAAAACAAAATTACTAATTAAAAAAAAAGAAAATGACGATAAATAAAAACAATACCTACACAAAAAATATTTTTGTGGTAGTAATGGCAATCTTTACCATGCTTTTGGTTTACTCATGCGCTAAAAAAACTGCTGCAACTGCTAAAACGGAAACAGCAACTGCTGGAGCAGCAATTGTTGTTCCTGCAGAAACTAAAGGCCAGGTGCAGATAAAAAGGGATGTAAACAGCAATTATGTGATTCAGATAAATTTAAAAGAATTGGAAGAAATAAAAAAAATTGAGCCTGAAAGTAAAAAAGCATATATCGTATGGATGAATGCGGACAACAAAATTGTAAAGAACCTGGGTCAGATTAACAGTAATTCAGGTTGGCTTTCAGACAAGTCAAAAGCTTCTTTTGAAGCAGTATCAGAATTTAAACCAACTAAAGTTTTTATTTCTGAAGAAGAAACAGCATCTGTTACTAAGCCAAGTTCAAAAATAATATGGTCAACAAATAAATTTTAAATAAGTAAAATTTTCTAATAAAAAATCCTGCCTCAGCAGGATTTTTTATTAGAAAATTTATTGCTTGTAGATGTGGAGATCTGGCAGAGGGAATCGAAAATGATTTGAAAACCCGCTACCACATTGATTTGTATAGGTTTGTAAAAACTCAACGCTCGAATTACTCACCTATATTTAATTTCAGTTTAATTCTATTTACTTTTCGTCATAGCTTTTCCATACTTTAGCCACGAAGTAAAGAAATCTGTTGTAAGAACTGCATTTAGATTTTCTTGCCCGGCTTTTGCAAGAAACTTCTTTTTTAATTAATCTGGTGCCATTACTTAAGGGTTATACTTCGGCCAGCAACAGCATTAATTTATAATTGACATAGTATGTTGTTTTGCCTATTTTTTGAGGCTTTACTATGCCGGCTTCTGTTAATTTTTTTAGCCAAACTGATGCTGTTTGCCTGTGTGCTATATTACTTTTTTCAAGTAACTCAATTTTCAAGTAAGGCAGTGTAAACATCAGCTTGAGTAATTCGTAATTGAATGAGGAGCCTAATACTTCTTTCATTTTTTTTTCAATTTCCTCTTTCAGCAAAAGCATTGCCCTTATTTTTTTAGTGGTGAGCTGTGCCGTTTCAATTAATCCGTGAGTATGTACATGATCCAATCGTGCCAGTTATCTTTTTCGGTAACCCCTCTCAGTAACTGGTAATATTCGGTTTTGTATTTCATAATGTAAGAACTCAGGTAAAGTATGGGTTGCGACAATAATTCCTGTTGTACCAGGTACAATACATTTACAATTCTTCCTGTTCTTCCATTGCCATCGGCAAAAGGATGAATTGCTTCGAACTGATAATGTATCAATGCCATTTTTATTAACGGGTCTAATGCCGATACTTCCTGGTTGTTGATGAACTGTTCCAGTGCTGTCAGTTTTTCCCTCAATACTTCTTCGCAGCAAGGCGGAGTATAAATCACTTGTCCATTGATTGCATTCTTCAATGCAGTACCCGGCGAGCTCCTGATACCTGCTTTATTCTGCTTAATGGTTTGCACAATTTCTACCATTGTATTTGTGACTAACAGGTTCTTTTGTGCTTTCATTTTTTTGAGTCCCACATACATAGCTTCCCTGTAAACCAACACTTCTTTGGCTGCATGATTTGTTGTGCCTTCTTCTGTTGCAGCCCTGTACAATTCGTCCTGGGTGGTTACTATATTTTCAATAGCGGAGCTGTTTTAACTTTCCAGGAGAATAATGGTGTTTATCAGCAACGGAGGGTCTGGCAGAGAAGCACAAAGTCAATTTAGCTCGCCCAAATGCCGGGAAGCCGTTGCTAAATGCCGTAATATATCGGTTGATTCAGCAAAATCAACAGGTGGTAAATCGGGAAGATCGTTGAAAGCTGTAGTCTTGTTATAAGCCATAGTGATGAATTTTGTAAATAATTTCGTCATTTGCTTTTTTAATTGACAGGCAATTCGACATCAATTTATACTGATGACGAAATTAAGGCATTTTTTCACCATAATTTTGATGGTGAAATAAACGTACCAAACACAGGCTATATGGTGAATCCAGGAGGCTTTTTTTTTATAAAATTGAATTATTGTTACTATCGCTTTCTATTTGAATATGGCCTGTTTCTCTTGCCATATCTGCTTAAAATTTTTCTTCATATCCGTACTTAAAAAAGAATGATTGATCAGCTCGAAAACTGCTGCATTCTTTTTACTGAAATGTTTAAACCTGTTTGTGTACACTTTTTCATTAATGCCCAGTATTTCTGCCAGAGAAGAAAAATCAGCTAATTTTATTTTGTTCTTTTTACCATTCAGCGTCAATGCCATTTCTTCCTTGTCTTTTGGATTTACCAGGTTTACATTCAGTAAGTCGTAAGCCGGACTGAGGACTATGCCTGCCGGTTGATGTAAAACGGAAAAATTCTTCAGGTGCATATCATTGTTACCTGCTAAATAACTGAACAATACCAGGTCGAAGTAATTCAGGAGATCCAAACCCTGATAACAATATTTTGAAACCAGCTTACCCGCTTTTTCATAAGAGCTTTTGTATTTGTTTTCGGTTAATAGCTCTGAGAGCTGGCAAAGGTCTTCCTGGTGTATTTTTTTTCCGTCTTTTCTATCGAATCGTTTGGCCAGGTATACCATGCTTCCATCGCTGGCCTGCATTAGTGTATGCTGGCATACCGGGATCTTGAACAGCCCGGCCAGGTGCATGGTAAGATCTTCGGTTTCGGGCATCATTTTATAGTGATGGTGCTGTGGCTTTAAAATATATTCTCCCCAAAGACCAACAATGGTTAAGCGGTTTTTTGCTTTATTTTTTTTAAGCGTTAATGATAATTTTGGCTGCACTCCTGTGACGGCTATTCTTTGGTTTATAGTTTGCCTGGCCAATACATTCAGGAGCTCGTCATTTAATTCCAAAGCAGGCAGTTCGGATGTGCCAAAGAATTTTTTGGCACAGGCCGGATGATAATTCATCTCCCCGGCATCCTTATAACAAAACCAACAATTTGCCATGGCTATTTATTTTTATTTATAGGTAATACCGTTACGGCGCCAATGCTATCCCTGCAGGTAGCCAGTAATAGCTCAAACCGGTCATTCGCTTTTACTTTCCATTGATCAATGGCGATATCCAGTAACCAGCCTTCCGGTATCAGTCCGTCAAAAAAAGCGAATAATGTTTTGCTGCTGTAGGTTTCTTTTTGTTTGGGCAATGTGACACTTACCGGTTTGCTGGTTGCAAGCTCCAGGTATTGAGGATCATATTGTAAAGTATAGCCATCATCCGTTTCCGAAAGGATGGCTGCTAATTTTCCATCGTATAGTACTTGTGCCCGCTTAATCATTGCCTTTTGTTTTTTGGATTACTTTTAGATAGGCACCAAATAGATCCAGTATTTGATTTACTTTGTCCATACGCATAGTAGTTTTGCCCTGTTCTATTTCTCTTACTAAACGAAGTCCTACCCCTGCTTTTACGGCCAGGTCTTCCTGTGTAAGGTTGTTATCCTTTCGCTTTTGTTTCAGAAATTCGGATAAGTTCATTTTATACCTTTTAAGGTATAAAGATAGCAATAATATTGATTTTATACCCATAAAGGTATAATTAGCTTAAAATAATGGCAGCTATACCCAAATAGGTATAATAAAGAATAAAGCCCTGCCAAAGAGGCCGGAGCTTAAAAAACTGCTAGCCTGCAAGGATAATTTTATGCTGCCAGGCCAAATGAACCCGGGCTACAGCATTAACTACCGGGCAGCGCATAATAACACACACTGTGCGATTATACAAGCAACCATAATAAAAATACGAAACCCACTGCCTGCGACGGCGACCGGGATAGCTGGACCTGAAGCCAGTAAATTTTGATGAACGAGATGAATTGTGCATATAAAATAATTTAGGAGCAAAAGAGAGAGGCTGCTGTTCCGAACCAAAAGGAAACGGAATAAATGATGGCACTGAGAGTCGTGGCTGCGTTTATGCCGTAGTTCCTTGCCGGGCCAAGTGAAAAGGGCTGTGATAGCCGCTTAACTTTGCTATTTTTTTAATTCTTTCCTAAAAACTGTAAAATCAAGCTTATTAATTTTTCAAGTAATTCTAATACAGAAACGACCAAAGGAATTATAATAAACCACTTGATCTTTTTCTTCCGGGTTTGTTTTTTGAGTGTCATAGCTCTTCATTTTTGATGAAGCATCTGAGCCAATTGTGAGATGGCTCCCAAATATGTATTCATTTTTTCAATGAGAAAAGGACAAATGAAAACAAACCCCGAAACCTTTTCCAACGAAGTGTTTATTAGGATTACCGGTAAAAGCGCCTGCGGCCAAAAGAAGCTTAGCCTCTGTGTGGCGAGCCGCTTACGGCCGCTGGAGAGAGGGAGGAACGACTAAATGGAAGCGGACGGCGAGCCCCCACAAGGGTGCTGGCAGGAAAGGCCGATGAAAGAGGCCGATGCCAGCAACATAGGAAGCCGCCGCAGTAAATTTCCGCCGAGAGGCGGCACGAAGGCGGCAGAACTATGCAAGTGAGGCTTAGCGGTGCTTTGCGAAGTGGAAGTATGACATGAGCAATAGCAACGCAAGGTGAACGCAGCCTAAGTGGGGCTACCGGCGAGCAAAATAAAAGAAGGCAGCGGGTGGACTGAAGCCTGCTGAAATGAATAAGCGACGAGGGAGTGAAATGAAACCCGGTGAGTGAAG
>JBBQLS010000073.1:0-16272 GCA_038328115.1 Chitinophagales bacterium | reverse complement strand
ATTTTGCTGGATGAATTTCCGGGAGCCGAGATTGAAGAAGTGGCGGATGGAGGGGAACTGGTAAAGAAAGTTATGGCCGCTAAATGGGATGTGGTAGTCAGCGATTTGTCGATGCCCGGCCGCAGTGGATTGGAGGCACTGCAACAAATAAAACTTACCCATCCGGATCTGCCGGTGCTTATTTTAAGTATTCATCCCGAGGAGCAGTATGCCCTTAGGGTGCTTAAGTCTGGGGCTGCGGGTTATTTGAGCAAGGATACTGCTCCCGATGAATTGGTAAAGGCAGTTCAGAAAGTGTTGTTGGGAAAAAAATATATATCGCAGGCTATCGCCGAAAAGCTGGCAAATACCTTTTCTTCAGATGTTTCTACATTATCGCATGAAAATCTTAGTGACAGGGAGTTTGATGTAATGAAATTTCTGGCAAACGGTAAGTCAGTTTCTGAAATAGCCGAAATGCTCTCTTTAAGTGTAACTACAGTAAGTACCTACCGTGCAAGGATTATGACTAAGATGAATTTAAAATCCAATTCGGACCTCACAAAATATGCTATAGAAAATAGTTTACTTTAAAAGCATCTTATAACGGCATTACAGATGGCTGTAGTAAAAAATCTACAGCGGTAAGTCTATTCTACTACATGTTTGGGGCAGGCAAATACATAATTTTAGCGCAGATTAATTTTATGCCTGAAACTGCAAAACTCTTCAAGCCTTTATTGATAGTTGACAACTCTTTATTTATCATTGAACGCCTGGTGGATATGTTGAAGGAAATAAGGCTTTTAGAGAAGATATTTACTGCAACTGATTATGACACGGCACTTGAAATTTTAAATAAAGAAAACGTTTGTATAGTTTTATTGGATATTCAGTTGCCCGCTAAAAACGGAATTGATCTTTTAAAGCACATTGTATATCATTTTCCTGAAACAAAAGTGATTGTGTTAAGCAACCTTGCCAGCGATTTTTATCAAAAGTTATGTAAAACGGCCGGGGCTTTTCATTTTATCGACAAGTCGAAAGACTTTGATAAAATACCGGAAGTAATATCATCAATCCCAACATAAAAAAACTTTGCTGAAAATATCTTTTAATAACCGGGAAACCAGCATTGAACAGCAGATATTAATACTATGACTAACCATTAATTGTATTAAACAGTAAATACTTATCGAAAAATCAACCAACCAGAATCAAATTCCTTAAGAGACCGAATTAATGTATTTAATTAAGCCGGAAATATCAGTAAAATAATGTTTACTGCTGTTCCGGCTTTTATTTAGTTATAAATCCTCTCGAATGCAGCTTTGTATTTTTCCATGATAACCTTTCGCTTCAATTTAAGTGTGGGTGTAAGCTCTCCACTGTCAATTGTCCATTCATTTGGTAATAACTCAAACTTTTTTATCTGTTCCACATGATTGAAAAATTTATTAAACGAATCAATCAGTTCTTTGTAAAGATCCAGCACTTTAGGATTGTGAATGGCATCTTCAATGGTTGTAAAAGGTATTTCTTTATGCAGCATCCATTCTTTTAAATTATTGATTGAAGGAACAATTAATGCACCCACAAATTTTTGCTCGGCACCAACTACCATCATCTGCTCTACAAATGGCGACTCTTTCATTTTATTTTCAATGGGCTGCGGTGCCACATATTTGCCGCCGCTTGTTTTAAATAATTCTTTTTTACGGTCGGTAATTTTTAAATACTTACCATCTTCAAAAATGCCGATGTCGCCCGTATGTAACCAGCCATCAATAATGGTTTCGGCAGTAAGGTCGGGCCTTTTATAATACCCCATCATCACACTGGGACCTTTTACACAAATTTCTCCATCGGCTTCCAGCTTCACTTCCTGGCCCTGTATAACCAGGCCCACTGTGCCAAATTTAGTACCACCCTTTGCCTGGCAGTTAACACTTATTACCGGGCTGTTTTCTGTTGGTCCATATCCTTCATAAATAGGAATGCGTGCCGCAGTAAAAATCCGTATCAACCTTACCTGGCAGGCGGCGCCACCGGTTACAATGATATCTATCTTGCCACCAAGGGCCTCACGCCACTTGCTAAAGATCAATTTATTGGCAATTGAAAGTTGCAATTTATACCAAAGGCTCTTTGGTTTTATATTATCGTATTCATTTGCAAGGTTAACCGACCAGTCAAATAATTTTCTTTTTACGCCGGTAAGTTCAGCACCCTTGGCCATTATTTTTTCATAGGTCTTTTCTAAAAGCCGGGGCACAGTTGAAAATAAGGTTGGGTTTACTTCTTGTAGATTTTCAGCAATGGTATCTAAGCTCTCGGCATAATAAATAGAATTGCCGCTGCTTATGTAAATAAATGAAACCATCCTTTCAAAAATATGATTGAGCGGTAAAAAGCTCAATGCTCTTCCATCCGGATTATCTGGAAAAGGGAAACTGTTTTTGGAATTGATAACATTGGTAACAATATTGCGATGGCTCAGCATAACGCCTTTTGGAGTGCCAGTTGTGCCGGATGTGTAAATGATGGTAGCGCAATGTTCGGCCCTGATGGTAGCTTTTACTGCTTCCATTTTTTCCAAATCGGCAGCAGTAATGCCCGATAAAAGTGTTTTCCAGAAAGTTACTCCAGGCAATTCATCAAAACTGTACACGTTCATTAAGCTTGGTACATTGCTCTTAACAATATTTACTTTATCTAAAATTTCCTGTCCGCTTACAAACACATGTTTTACGGTAGCATCATTAAAAATAAATTCCAGTTCACTTACATTGGTTGTGGGGTAAATGGGGCAAAGCGCAGCACCAATTTGCTGGCAGGCCATATCCAGCATCAGCCATTCAGGGCGGTTTTTTGAAATAAGCGCAATTTTATCCTGGTTTTCAATGGTCATATCATTGCCACTTACTCCAAGTTTTAATAAACCTGCGCTAAGCGTATTTACAATGCTTTTTACTTCGGCCGTGCTATATTTTATCCAACTGCCATTTTCTTTTCCGCTAAACATGTCGGTTTTTGGAAACTTGTTTAACTGAAAATCTATGTAGTCAAATATTCTGGAGTGTTCGTTCATATATGCAATCGTTCGTTATTTATTTTCGCTGGTTTTTCAGCTTTTCATATTCTTGTTCTGCAATCGTGTCTTTATCCGTTTTATAGGCTTTCATAAATTTAAAAACCAGGCCAATACCCAGGCCCAGCATCACCCATAAAGGCCAGGGAGTACCCCTGTTAAAACCATGCCGGCCTGCGGTTAAATACCATATAACCCAGCAAATGCCGGTTGTTACCACAAAACCAATAAGGCTGTTTTGAAAATCTGCACGGCGCCTGGCAAGCTGCCATAATTTTTCATCGCGTTGCTCTTCCATAAAAATATAGTTTATGCAACAAGTTAATAAAAAATAGTCATTTGCGTATGGCTGCCATTTGGCTAATGCTGTTATTTGTGATAATACTGCCCCGCAGGCACTTTAAATAATCTATCCTGCAAAAAGCGGTTCAGCGCATTGTACTCTTTACTGTGGGCATTTGTCCAGGTTTGATAAGCCG
The DNA here is from genome assembly GCA_038328115.1 of Chitinophagales bacterium. Classification (GTDB taxonomy): domain Bacteria; phylum Bacteroidota; class Bacteroidia; order Chitinophagales; family Chitinophagaceae; genus Ferruginibacter. Next base: position 12,723 of record JBBQLS010000073.1, on the reverse strand, counting down.
GTAAATTTTCTATAGTTGCAAAAACCCATTGATTGTAGGCATCAAACAAGCCTTCCTGTACGTATTGTTTTTGCAACTGAAATAATTTAAAAGGAAATTTTGCTGCGTTACCATTGGCATCCCATTCTAAAATAAAACGGGTTCTTATCATGGTTAATGTTTCTGTATTTATACCCGAGTTAACCAGGGAACTTTGTTTGTTCATGGTTTTTAAATAGGCAATTGCAAAAGCACTTTTGTCTTTATTATTTTTTTCCAGATTGGCATCTGCAAATAATTTTTTGTAACCTTCCAGTAAAATATTTTTTATTTCAGGTGTATAAGGGCTTTTAGGGTCGATGTTTATGAAGATCTCACCATATAATAAACTCCAGACTTTATCTTTGGTAAAATAATAGTACTTGCTTGCATTATAATAATTGCCTGCAAAGCCAGGGTCATATTCAATTCCTTTTTCCCATTCTTTAATAGCACCAAAATCACTACCGGACCACAGTACTTTACCCAGTTCGTTGTATAGCGGACCACTGGTTGGTAATTTTTTAATGCCCTTTCTATAAGTTTCTTCAGCACCCTTGGCATCTTCCAAAGCCCAATAAGCGTCGCCGGCTATCTGAAAACATTGGTCATCCACATCAGCCCTGTCGAACAAAGGTTTTAACACCTCAATACATTTATTATAATCTTTTGAGTAATAATAATTAAGCCCGAGATCTTTGGCAATTTCAATGTTGTTTGGCTCTTTGGCCAATGCCCGGTTCAATATCAGTATAGCATTGGCATAATCTCCCTTATGCATAAAATCCCTTGCATTGTCCTGTAATTGTTTGGCATCCTGTGCAAACAAAATGGTTTGGCAACAAACCGCAACCAGTATTAAAAATAATTTTTTCATCAAATTAAAGATACAATGTAAAGTAATAAAAGAGTATGATGCTTTAAAGATTAACAGTTATAATTAAGCTTCAGCGTCGGCTATTAAATGTGTAAGCAGGCCGTCTCTGAGCTTGGGTTCAAACCAGGTGCTTTTAGGCGGCATTACATTGCCGCTGTCGGCAATATTAAATAACTGCTGAATAGACACAGGGTGCAAACTGAATGCCACAGCCATTTCGCCGCTGTTTACCCTTTTCTCCAGTTCCTGCAAACCCCTGATGCCGCCGATGAAATCTATTCTTTTATCGGTGCGCTGGTCTTTTATGCCAAGCACAGGATCTAACAAATTATTTTGTAAAATGGATATGTCAAGTACGCCGATAGGATCTTCTGTATAGGTTTTTTCTTTTGCAGTTAAACGATACCATTGCTTATTTAAATACATACCAATTTCGTGAAGCTTCACAGGTGAAAATGCTTTGTCTGCTTTTTCTACAGCAAATTTCTTTTTTATTGCAGCTAAAAAATCGTCATCACTAAGGCCGTTCAAATCTTTAACAACACGGTTATAATCCATAATGTGTAAATCATTTGCAGGAAACAGGGTGGTTAAAAAGATGTTTGCGCCCGCCGGTGCCTGGCTGCCAAGCGCAGCTCTTACCTTAGCAGCCGAAGCTGCACGGTGGTGACCATCGGCAATATAAGTGCAGGGTACTTTTTCTTTAAAAAAAGAAGATAACTTTTCAATGGTATCATCGTCATTCACAATCCAGATAGTATGCTGAATACCATCTTCGGCAGTAAAATTATAAACCGGACTTTTTTCTTTCCATTTATTTATCAGCATATCAATCTCTGCAACATTCCGGTAAGCTAAAAATACATTACCAGTTTGAGCACCGGTTGTTTTTATATGATTGATCCGGTCCTGCTCTTTTTCAGGTCGGGTAAATTCGTGTTTTTTTATAAGCCCGTTTTCATAATCATCAACAGAACTTCCGCAAATAAGGCCGGTTTGACTTTTGCCGTTCATTTGCAATTCATAAATGTAATAACAGGCTTTGCTTTCTTTAAATAAAATATTACGGCTTAAAAAAGCATCCAGGTTTTCTTTTGCTTTTTCGTACACTTCAGGTGCATGTATGTCAATGGTTTCGGGTAAATCAATTTCGCTTTTAGTGATGTGCAAAAAACTTACATTATTTCCCTGTGCTTCTGTTTTTGCTTCCTTACTGTTTAATACATCATAGGGCCTTGATGCCACCTGCTTTGCCAGTTCTGCTGCAGGCCTTAGTGCTTTAAAGGGAGATATAGTTACCATACATAAATATTAAAACGATTGTAAAAATAGTCCGTTTCCGGTTAATGAAATAAAAGAATTATTTCAGTTCGCTGACAAAGAAATTATTCCAGGTATCCTGGGCTGACTGGTACTTACTATGGCCGGTCTCTTCATCATATTTAAGTTCCATTGACTGATATTTTTGAAGAATAGTTGAGAAAATAGCTGGTATTTTATCTTTGAAGTCGGCCTTAAAAAAGACAGTGCTGTTTAATTCCCGGATAATTTCATGCTGGCAAATTAACGCCAGGTCAAAATGCCCCTGTTCGTGTCTTAATAAAATATCGGTTTGTTTTTCGGGTTTTGACCATGAAAGCTTTTCCTGCAAAGTAAGTATTATTGAAAAGCCGCTGATTTTTGCAGTATCTCCCTTAAAACTGATTCCTTTGATATTGTAAGTAATGGTCCAATAAGTATTTGCATCATAGGGCGAACCTTTATCAGGCTCGCCGGTAAAATCAGCCCATATTAACGGCCTGTTTTTATTTACTCCATTAATTATAACGTCCTGCGAAAAAGCAAGCGTACCTGAACAGATTAACAGCGCAAGACAAATACATTTTCTCATTTAAATTCTTTAATTAGCTTAACAAGAACTTCTACACTGCTTATTGGTAAAGCATTATACAACGATGCTCGGAAACCGCCAACAAGCCTATGGCCTTTAATGCCAACTATGCCATGCTCTTTGGTATATTTCAAAAATGCTTCTTCCTGCGATGTGTCATTCATCACAAAACAAACATTCATTTTACTTCTGTCTTCTTTATTTACAGTGCCGGTAAATAAAGGGCTTTCGTCAATAGCAGCATATAATAATGCAGCTTTTGCATCATTTAGTTTTTCAATGGCAGTTACACCACCTTGTGCTTTTAACCATCTAAGCGTAAGCATACAGACATATATCGCAAACACGGGCGGCGTGTTTAACATGCTGCCTTCTTTTATATGATTGCGGTAATCTAAAATAGTTGGTATGCTACGTTTTACTTTGCCTAAAATATTTTTGTTTACCACCACCAGGTTTACACCAGCGGCGCCCATGTTTTTTTGTGCGCCTGCATAAATCAGGTCGAAGGCATTAAAGTCCATCACACGGCTTAAAATGTCGCTGCTCATATCGGCCACCAGGCTGTTGCTGGTTTTGGGTATCTTTTGCCATTGCGTACCGTAAATGGTATTGTTGCTGGTAATGTGTAAATATTTGGCATCGTTCGGCACTGCAAAATCTTTTGGGATGAAAGTGAAGTTGCTCTCCTTGCTGCTGCAAACAATTTCAACCTTGCCATAAAGTTTTGCTTCTTTAATGGCTTTGGTACTCCATACGCCGGTATCTGTAAATGCAGCGATTTCTTTATCATCCAATAAATTTATTGGCACCTGCATAAACTGGGTAGATGCGCCGCCATGCAGAAATAACACTTCATGCTCATCATCCAGCAGCATCAGCTCCTTTACCAATGTCCTTGCCTCATCCATTACATCCTGGAAAAGCGATGTGCGATGACCAATTTCTAAAATAGATAACCCTGTATTGTTGAAATTAAGAATTGCCTGCGACGCTTCTTCAAAAACTGATTTTGGTAAGATGGATGGACCTGCGTTGAAATTGTGTACGGCTGACATGTGTAAAATAAATTTTCAGGTGCAAAAATACCTAAATGAAATTACTTTAAGAACTCAAAAAATATATCATAAAATAGTCTGTTTACTGTCGAAAAAATCTGTGAAATCATAAAAATCAATCTAATCTGTGATTATTGTTCTTCACGTCCAATCATTTTAACACCCGAAGCCCATTGTTTATTAAGGTTTTCAAATTCTTTTATGTCTGCCTCAGAGAATTTTTGAGAAACCAATGGCTTCAGATCGGGCTGGCCCGCATTAACCCAGGCTGTGTACCAGAACGATGCAATGGCATAAATAGATTGCTGCATCCGCCGTTCTATCATGCCATCCAGCATTTTATTGTAGGCAATGGTAAATGCAGAAGAATACTGGCGAATTGTTTTATCATTCCTGTTTTCGAATGCATATTTTTTATCGTCGGGAAATTTTTTGCTAAGCTCACGCTCGTATGATAAAACAGTATCGGCTGCAGCGGCACTTTCTAAAACCCGCTTCCAGATAAAGTCCCCGGGGTTTTGTATATATATAGCCTTGCCAATAAAAAAATCAAATTCTTTTTCGGCCAGCAGCTCGGGCACACGGCTTTCCCAAAAACCATGAATGCCTTTTTGATTGGTAAGTTGTCCGTTGTGGTTGCTGCTGGCATGCAACGGCACGTGGGCATCCGAAATATAATGCCCAATATCCGCACTGCATTTCATTATGATGCTGTAATTTTTTTCTTTAAAAGCATCTGTTAACCGGTACAGCATGTTTTGTACATGCCATGGCACAATGCCATGTTGCTTTAAAGAATCTTCGCCAAATTTTTCAACTGCATCTTTCCATTTTCTGGGTAAGTTGGTATAAGGATAAACGCCGTAATGATCAATATCAATATAATGCCTTGGCCCTTCATCCGGCACGGCATATCTTCTTTTATCCGGGTCAATGGCATGTTCGCTCAGGAAGCTGATGTTTGGTTTGTACAAAACCATCATTTCGGGCGGCAGCAAAAAAACAGCGTAGTAATTTATTTTTTGATGGGCGTAAAAACCCCAGCAGTAAATGCGTTGAGCTGGGAGAAATAAAACAAAAAGCAGCAGTAAAGAGTGAACAGATTTTTTCATCGTTACATTATTAAGCCACTTTAAATATACAGCTTATTTATTTTTTTGATTCATCTTCATCAATATCTGTAACCCCGCCACTTACAGCAAACTTCATAGTCTGCGAGGCACTGATGTTATCTATAAGCTTTACTCTTTTTTTTGGTATAACATACACATTGCCTGCAATGGAATATGCCATGGGTACATACACAGTTACATACTCCTTCAGGCCAAAATCATCCATATCTTCCCGGGTAATAAAACCAAAGCGCCAAACATCATTATCATCTACATTGGCAAGCACGTGTTTGGTAAATTTTTTATGCTCGCCGGCAAAAGCCTCAAAAAAATCACGGGTGGTACCATAAATATGTTTAATGCCGGGCGTTTTTTCAAGCAGCTTATCAATAAAACTTACAAAGCGGCTGGTAATAAAGAAAGAACTGAAATATCCAATGAGGATCAACACGCCGATTATGATGACAAATCCAATTCCATAATTTCTTACATGCACAACGCCCTGGGCATCTGTATAAGAAAAAATAGGAATCAAACCATCTATAGAAGAAACTGCCCAATAAATAAAGTAAGCAGTAATGGTTACGGGTCCTAAAATGAGCAGCCCCTGCAGCAGATATTGGAGCGATTTTTTATAATCGAAACGCTTGTTCATAATATGGTTGTTTTAGCAAAAACAAAGGTAATTGTTTAATAAGGGATTGATGATTGTGCCATTAATCCGCCAATTCTGCCATTTATTAAAAAATTGTTACCAAATGAAAATAAATTTGCCGGAAACTTTGGTTACGTAAAAAGTTTCTGTAGTTTTGCACCCGATTATGGCAGATATAGATACAAAACAACGGATTCAGCAGGCGGCCCATAACCTGGTTATGCAATATGGCATACGCAGCGTGAGTATGGACGATATTGCAACACACCTGGGCATGAGCAAAAAAACCATTTATCAGTACTTTAAAGATAAGGATGAGTTGGTGGAAGCGGTGGTGGATGATGTGATTAATACCAACCAGTGCGCCTGCGAAGCAGATATTGACCGCTCGGAAAATGCGGTGCATGAAATTTTTCTGGTAATGGACATGATGGCAGAAATGCTGAAGACCATGAACCCTTCTATACTGCATGATATGCAAAAATACCATCCGGTTGCCTTCAGCAAATTTAAAAAACATAAGAATGAGTTTTTGTATAACGTTTGTTTGCAAAATCTGGAACGTGGCGTAAAAGAAGAATTGTACCGACCTGAAATAGCGATGGATATTTTATGCAGGTACCGGGTAGAGACCATGTTTATCCCTTTCAATCCTGAGTTTCAACAAAGCTTAAAACACAATTTGGCAAAAATTGAAGAAGAAGTACTAATGCATTTTCTTTTCGGGCTGGTGTCGCAAAAAGGATATAAACAAATCATAAAATACCGGGAGCAAATGGCGGACCTGTCTAATAAAAATATAAAGTAATAAAATAGTTGTAATGAAAAAATTAAGGAATTTTAGTTTGTTGATAATTTGCATACTGGCTATACATACAGAATTGGATGCCCAAACAGTAAACTCGTTTACCGTGCAACAGGCGGCAGATTATGCCAAAAAGAATTCGGTACAGGTAAAAAATGCACTGCTCGATATTTTAATACAAAAGCAGACGAACAGAGATATCACTTCGATAGCACTGCCGCAGATAAATGGAAGCGCCGGAATGACACACAATTTTAATATACCTGTGCAAACACTTCCTAATTTTATTACAAAAGGAACGTATGATGCCTTAATAGCAAATCATGTAGTGGATGGAAATACGGGGCAACAAATACAGCCATTGTCCGATTATGGAACAATCCCATTTCCGCTGGGTAACCCATGGAATGCTAATGCAGGGTTGACCTTAAGCCAGATAGTTTTTGATGGGCAGGTTTTTATTGCATTGAAAGCCCGTAACGGAACAATGGATTACCAGGAAAAAATAGCCGAAGTAACCGAAGAAAATATAACAGCAAATGTTCACAAAGTGTATTACCAGTTGGTGGCAGGTAAAATACAAATTGAACTGCTGGATGCAAATATCAGCCGTCTTCAAAAATTAAAACATGATGTACAGATAATGTATGACAACGGCTTTACCGAAAAAGTAGATATTGATAAACTTGCAGTACAACTTACAAACCTGCAAACAGAAAAACTGAAGGCAAATAATATGATCAAAAATGGCTACTCTGGTTTAAAACTATTAATGGGCATGCCTATTAAAGACAGTCTGGTGCTCACCGATACACTTGACGACAACAAGATCAGAGAAGGTATTTTGGAGGCCAGCCAGTATAAATACACTGACCGAAAAGATTACCAGGTTATGGAAATAGCCAATAAGCTGAATGGCCTGAATGTAAGGAGGTATAAACTGAGTCAGCTTCCATCTTTTGCATTAGTAGGCGGCTATAGTAAGCAGGCGCAACGTGATAAATTTGATTTCTTTGGCAAAGGCGATTGGATCACCAGTTCTTATCTGGGATTGCAAATGAAAGTGCCCATCTTCAACGGTTTTGCTTTAAAGGCCCGAGCTCAAAAAGCAAGACTGGAGTTGCAGAAATCAAAAAATCAGACTGAAGCATTGAAAATAAATATTGATGACGAAGCCGAATCTGCAAAAAACAATTTTATTACGGCTATCGCATCCATGGACTTTCAAAAGAAGAATATGGAGCTTGCAGAAAAAGTATACGGACAAACAAAAAAGAAATACGAAATAGGCACCGGGGATGCAACGGCTATCAATGCGGCGCAGGTTGACCTTAAAACAGCACAAACCAATTATATCGCTGCGTTGTACGATGCTATTATTGCCAAGATTGACTTTTTAAAAGCCACCGGAAAATTTAATTAAAACAGACTAACTATATACAGATGAAAAAAATTACACAAATTTCGATAGCCCTTTTTGCAACCGTTTTAATTGCATCCTGCGGAGGAAGTAAAAAAGATGATGCAGCAGGCATCAATGATAAAAAAGCTGAGCTTGAAAAACTAAAATCGGCAAAGGCAAAGAACGAAACTGCAATTGCCAGATTGCAGGCCGAACTGGAAAAAATAGACAGTGCTACAGCTAATGCAGCCAAGATCAAACTTGTTGCTGTTATACCTGTAAGCACACTGGATTTTAAACATTATATTGATCTGCAGGGCAAAGTAGATGCCGAAAATATTTCCTACATATCACCACGTATGGGGCCTGCACAGGTAAAAGCGGTATATGTTTCTCAGGGCCAATCTGTAAAAAAAGGCCAGCTTTTATTAAAGCTGGATGATGCTATCATGCGCCAGAGTGTAACTGCAGCAAAGCAGCAATTAGAAGGAATAAAAACACAACTGGGTTACGCCAAAAATATTTACCAACGCCAGCAAAATCTTTGGAAGGAGGGCATTGGTACCGAAGTACAGTTGATAACAGCCAAGACAAATGTAACCAGTCTGGAAAATCAATTAGATGCAGCAGGCGAAAATATAAAAACACTCCAGGAGCAACTGGGCACTGCAAATGTGTACAGTGATGTTAGTGGTATTGCAGATGTGGTTGCTATAAGAGTTGGAGAAACTTTTTCAGGGATGAGTGCCTCAGGACCGCAAATAAAGATTGTAAATACATCCTCCTTAAAAGTTGTGGTTAATGTACCCGAAAATTATTTAACCCGGATACACAAAGGTTCGTCGGTAGTGATCACAATTCCTGATGCCAATAAAACTGTTAATTCGGCCATTTCATTAATCAGCCAGTCGATTGATCCTACACAAAGAGGTTTTATTGCCGAAGCAAAAATTCCTTACGATCCTATTTTAAAACCGAGCCAGTCGGCAGTGGTAAAAATTCTGGATTATGCTGCTGCCAGCGCTATTGTTATTCCTGTTAACGTAATACAAAGCGATGAAACAGGTAAGTACGTTTTTGTACTTAGCAAAAGCAGTAATGGAAAAACAATAGCCCATCGTGTAGTTGTAACTATTGGTGAAGTGTACGGAGAAAACGTTGAAATTAAAGCAGGATTGAATGCGGGTGATCAACTGGTTACTGAAGGGTTTCAGAATTTGTACGAAGGACAGGGGATTACAACAAGGTAAAACCCCGGCCCCCTCTATCTCCCCCAAGGGGGAGGAAATGTTCAATATAGTAGCGAAGATAGAAATTTAAATTATAAGACGACCAACTTCCAGTTCCCTCTCCTTGGGAGAGGGGTTGGGGTGAGGCCAAAAATAAAACATAATCTCCTCCTTTTCCTCTCCTGTCGGTGGAGATAGAGGGGGCTAAATATTCACTTATGAATTTTGTAGAAGGAGTAAAAGAGAAATTTAAACAGTTTAAACCTACAAGCTGGGCTGTTGATAACCGTACCGCCATATATATTATTGCAGTGCTGATATCGTTTTTTGGATTGTATAAATTCACTACAATGCCCAAAGAACAGTTTCCGGATATTGTAGTGCCCACTATTTCTATTGTAACAGTGTATGCCGGTAACTCACCAAAAGATATTGAGAACCTGGTAACCAGGCCAATTGAAAAACAATTGAAAGGTATCAGCGGTGCCAAGGTTAATAAAATTACCAGTACATCTCAGGCCGATTATAGTTTGATTGTAACTGAATTTGATACCGATGTAAAAACAGAAGTAGCCAAACAAAAAGTAAAAGATGCGATTGATAAGGCAAAAACAGACCTGCCAACAGATCTTACATCTCAACCCGAAGTTGCCGAGTTTGCGTTTAGTGAAATGCCCATCATGTTTGTAAATGTAAGTGGCGATTACGATGGCATAAAACTAAAGCAGTATGCCGATAAACTACAGGACAGGTTTGAAGAGCTTACCGAGATTACCCGTGCAGAAATTGTGGGTGCGCCCGAAAGAGAGATACAGGTAAATGTAGATCCTTACAAAATGAGCCAGGCCCGTGTAAGTTTTATGGATATTGAAAATGCCATCAGCAGAGAGAACAGGGACATTACCGGCGGTACATTGGAAGTAGGCGACATGCGCCGAACCATTAAAGTAAAAGGGCAATTCATAAGCGCACTTAACCTAAATAATATTGTGGTACGCAGCAGTGCACAGGGTGCTACTGTTTATTTAAAAGATATTGCTGAACTGAAAGATACCATTAAAGAAAAAGACAGTTATGCCCGTTTGGATGGTAAGAACGTGGTAACGCTTAACATAGTAAAACGTTCCGGTGAAAATTTAATTAATGCGGCCGATAAAATAAAAGGCATTGTAGAAGATATGAAGGTGAAGGAAGATTTGCCTAAAGATTTAAAAGTGGTTATCACCGGTGATTTAAGTAAAGCCACCAAAAAATCTTTTAGCGAACTGGTAAACACTATCATCATTGGTTTTGTGCTGGTATTAATTATCCTCATGTTTTTTATGGGTGTTACCAATGCTTTTTTTGTGGCGTTAAGTGTACCGCTAAGTGTGTTTGTGGCCTTTATGTTTTTGCCGTTGGCAGATGGAATCATCGGCACAACCGTTACACTGAACTTTATTGTTCTCTTTGCGCTGTTGCTGGGCCTCGGTATTATTGTGGATGATGCCATTGTCGTCATAGAGAATACGCACCGTATTTATAACAATGGCAAGGTCCCGATAGTCCGGAGTGCTAAAGAAGCCGCTGGAGAGGTTTTTATTCCCGTGCTGGCTGGTACGGCAACTACATTGGCACCGTTTTTTCCGCTATTGTTATGGAAAGGTTTGATTGGCAAGTTTATGATCTACCTGCCTGCGGTGCTCATTCTTACCCTGGCAGCATCATTAATTGTAGCCTTTATTTTTAACCCGGTTTTTGCGGTAAGCTTTATGAAGCCGGAAGGGAAGGAATATGAAAAACCTAAGAAAGCCGTATGGACAAATAAATGGTTTATAACTTTTGCAATTACCGGTGTGCTGTTGCATGTATTTGGTATGCATGGCTTTGCAAATTTTCTTATAATGATGGCAATGTTAATGGTGCTTAATGCTTACGTATTAAATCATTCAATACATGTTTTTCAGAAAAAGGCATTGCCCTGGTTAATGAACCATTACGAGCGTTTATTAAAATGGGTATTGGTAGGCTGGAGGCCGGTATGGGCATTTACATCATTATTTGTTTTGTTTGTTGTTTCACTTTTATTGCTGATGGTAAGAGGTAATAAATCAACCTTCTTCCCCAGCGGCGATCCAAATTTTATTTATGTTTATTTAAAACTACCCGTTGGTACCGATATTAAATACACCGACAGTGTTACACATTTGCTTGAAGGCCGTGTGCAAAAAATTCTGGAAAAAGAATTACCTACCCAACCGGGTGGCATTGTAGAAAGTATCATTACCAATGTGGCGGTTAGTGCCAACAATCCACGGGATAATAATCGCAGTGTGCAGCCTAACCTGGGCCGCATACAGGTGTCTTTTGTTGAGTACGATAAACGAAATGGGAAAAAAACATTGCCGTTTAAAGATGAGATACGCAGGCAAATGACGGGCATACCGGGTGCCAGTATTGAAGTGGCACAGGAAGATGGCGGACCTCCAACCGATCCACCGGTGAATATTGAAATACAGGGCGATAATTTTGAGAGTATATCAAAAGTAGCCAACGACCTTTCTCACTACATGGATACCAACCAGATAAAAGGCATCGAAAACCTGCAGATGGATGTGGATTTAAACAGCCCGGAAATAACGATCAATGTAGATAGAGAAAGGGCCATGATGGAAGGCTTAAGTACCGGCCAGATTGGTATGGAAATTCGCACCGCCTTATTTGGTAAAGAAGTAAGTAAACTAAAAGATGGTGAGGATGAATATAAAATTCAGTTGCGAACTACCGACCTGGTGCGCCACAGTATTACCGACCTGATGAACATGCGTGTTACATTTATGGATATGAACACCATGCGGGTGAAAAGTATTCCTATAAGTTCGGTAGCAAGTATTGATTATACAACCGCAACAGGTGCTATAAAACGTAAAAATGTAAAACGTACCATACAATTGCAAAGTAATGTGCTGGACCCTACCATGGTAGGCCCTATTAATGCCGAGCTAAAGATAAAACTGGATGATTTCAGATCGAAAAATAAAATCCCATCTGATGTTACTTTAAAATTAAGTGGACAGAGTGAACAGGAAAAAGAAACGCAATCGTTTTTAGGATGGGCTTTAGTAATTGCATTGGGTATAATATTTATGATATTGGTATTGCAGTTCAACAGCATCAGTAAACCGTTTATTGTTATCACCGAAATTTTCTTCAGCGTCATTGGCGTATTGCTTGGTTATGCCATAACTGGTATGACGATAGCGACCATTATGTTGGGCGTTGGTATTATTGCGCTTGCCGGTATTGTAATTAAAAACGGAATTTTATTGATTGAGTTTACCGATGAGTTAAGAGGCAGAGGCATGCGTACAAAAGCCGCTGCCATAGAAGCTGGCAAAATCCGTATCATTCCCGTAATGCTTACAGCCATTGCAACCATACTCGGTTTATTGCCACTGGCAGTTGGTTTTAATATCGATTTTGTTTCGTTCTTCCAGCACCTGAATCCGCATATTTTCTTTGGTGGCGATAGCGTGGTTTTCTGGGGGCCGTTAAGCTGGACGATGATCTTCGGTTTAATATTCGCCTTCTTCCTAACATTAATAATGGTACCCAGTATGTACCTTATTTCTGAAAGGTTGCGTAGGCCGATGGAAAAATTCTATGGTACCAAATTCATCGGTTTACTTGGGTTTGC
>JBBQLS010000072.1:0-16371 GCA_038328115.1 Chitinophagales bacterium | reverse complement strand
AAAATTCTTTTTGCCACCTGTTGATCGTACTCACTCAACTTTAATTTTTGAAACCAGGTAAACAGATCCTTTACCGGCAACTCACATAACTGACCAATATGCTTACCTCCCAGTTTTACATACAAAGCTTCGGGCCGCAGGCGGTAACCCTTACAGGCTGTGCATAACGTACGCCCACGATAGCGGCTTAATAAAACACGGTATTGTACTTTGTATAAATTCTGTTCAACTTCTTTAAAAAAATCATTGATACCTTCCACATGTTCATTTCCTTCCCACAGATCGGCTAATTGTTTTTCGGTTAAATCAATAATGGCTTTATGAACCGGAAAATCAAATTTCTTTGCAGCTTTTACAAATGCTTCTTTCCATAAACCAAGTTTCTCTCCTTTCCATGGCGCTACAGCACCTTCATAAACACTCAGGCTTTTGTCAGGAATGATCAGATCAGGATCAATACCCAGTATCTGCGAAAAACCCTCGCAAACCGGGCATGCACCAAATGGATTATTGAACGAAAATAAATTAGGCACCGGCTCTTCAAATACAATTCCATCAGCTTCAAACTTATTGGAGAAATGAAGCAGCTTGCCTTTATTCACTTCAAGGTACATTTCCCCTTCACCTTCGTAAAATGCAGTATTAACCGAATCTGCAATGCGGTGCAGCTCGTCTTCATCAAAATTTTTGGCTACCAGGCGGTCAATTAAAAGCCCCCCCAAGCCCCCCAAGGGGGGATTTTTAGAGCCTGAATTTTTGAAAAGTTTTTTTACTTCGCTATCAGTAAGCGCTAAAATATCTTCAATCCTTACCGGTTCCTGGTTAATGTAAAGTCTGCTAAAACCTTTTTGCAATAAAATATTCAGCTCCTCTTGAATATTACGTTTGGCGTGTTGCTTAAAATTAACCAGCAACACAATTTTATCGCCTTCGGGTGAATTTTCAATTGCTTTTACCACATCGGCCACATCATCTTTTTTAACTTCTTTGCCACTCACCGGCGATATGGTTTTACCGGCCCGTGCAAAAAGCAACCGCAGGTAATCGTAAATCTCCGTCATACTGCCAACGGTACTGCGTGGTGTGCGGGTAATTACTTTTTGCTCAATGGCAATGGCAGGGCACAAGCCTTTAATATAATCAACATCGGGCTTATTCATGCGTTGCATAAACTGGCGGGCATAGGCGCTCAGGCTTTCGGCATAGCGGCGCTGCCCTTCTGCAAATAAAGTATCAATGGTTAAGGAAGATTTACCGGAGCCGGAAACCCCTGTTACAACAACCAGTTTTTCACGGGGGATTGTAACGGATACATTTTTTAAGTTATGTACCCTGGCCCCCTTGATATAAATGTCTTTTTGTGAGGTTGAGGTTTCGTTTTTTTTCTTCGTCTTTTCTTTTACTGTGACCATGCTCAAAATTACTATTAATTGTGCTGCAATGAATATGTGAAAATTTTCTTAAAGCTTCTTTTTGCATTAAATTTTATAACAACTATGTGTTAGTTTTATTTTAAAGTTTGATACCTGCTCTGATTCGGAAACGTAGTTTTACTTAGTAATAAAACTTTAAAGATTGAGCACTAGTACTCATACTAAATAATAAAACAACTTCTATTTTTACAGTCCAATATCCAAAAAAATGAAAAGCCGCTACAAGCCTATCTAAAAGACTTCTACGTATTTTTCACCCTTTTTGGACCTGTTAAACATTATCCTAACAATCTAAAACTGTAGAAGTTTATGAAAATCCTGAACAATCTTACCGATCAGCAGCTTATCCATTTATACATGGAAGGTGATGCAAATGCCCTTGCAACCATTGTAACCCGTTACAAGGACAAGATTTACACATCTATTTACTTACTGGTAAAAGACAGGTACCTGACTGAAGACATTTTTCAGGACGTTTTTATCCGTATAATCGACACGTTAAAAGGTGGCCGTTATACCGACGAAGGCAAGTTTTTACCATGGGCCATGCGTATTGCACATAATATGTGTGTAGATCATTTTAGAAAAGTTAAGCGTACGCCCACTATTAAAACCAGCGACGACCGCGACATTTTTGAAGTATTAAATTTTTCGGAGCCAGGTGCCGATCACAAAATGATGGCTGGCCAAAGCCAGAACAAGGTTAGAAAAATGGTTGATCTGTTGCCCGAAGATCAGCGTGAAGTAATTATTTTACGTCATTATGCTGATTTGAGTTTTAAAGAAATTGCCGACCTGACCAGTTGCAGCATCAACACTGCTTTAGGCCGCATGCGCTATGGTTTAATTAACCTGCGTAAAATGATGACAGAAAAACAAATTGCATTATAATAATTCCATCCGCTCCATGGGAGCAGGAAAATCTGTAATCCCCCGATTCAAACTAAAAACCTCCATTTATGTGGAGGTTTTTTATTGCATTATTTTTTTGATTTTTTAAAGGCATCCAATCCACAAAGCAACCAGTCTTTGTAGTCCTTGATGCTTGGTGTATAACCAACGGGGTTATTCATTAAAATTTCATCCCCGTTTAAAATGGCATAAAGCGGCTGGGCATTGTTTTTAAAATTCTCTGTTTCAAAGGTCGCCCATTTATCACCTACGGTTAAAATTTCTTTTTCATTACCGTCTTTGGTTTTGTAAGTAAATTGTTTTGCAGCCGGAAGACTTTTTTTATCATCTACATAAAGCGAAACAATAATGTAATTATCCTTCATGATCTTATAGACTTCAGGGTCGCTCCATACATTTTCTTCCATACGGCGGCAGTTTACACAGGCATAGCCTGTAAAATCCAGCAAAAGCGGCTTTCCTTCTGCTTTAGCTAATTTTACAGCTTCTTCATAATCGTGTGTACAATTAAGATTGAGTATGCAATCGCCGGTTTGATAAACGCTGTAATACAAGGGAGGAGGAAAGCCGCTGATCAATTTAAGGTTTGCCCATTTGGTATTGGTTACTCCGGGTATCAGGTAAATTGTAAATGCCCCAAATAATATAGCCAGTGCAATACGCCACTTATTCAGTTTTTTAATAGGGCTATCGTGCGGAAATTTAATTTTACCCAACAAATAAAGCGTGAGGCCAATGCCCACAACAATCCAGATACCAATAAATACCTCTCGCTTTAATAAACCCCAATGCTTTACCAGGTCGGCATTTGATAAAAACTTTATTGCAAGGGCAACTTCAATAAAACCCAGCACCACTTTTACAGAATTAAGCCAGCCGCCTGATTTAGGCAGGGAGTTTAGCCAGTTTGGAAAAAGCGCAAATAAGGCAAATGGTAGTGCCAATGCCAAACCAAAACCACCCATACCAACTGTAAGTTGCACTGCGCCGCCCGTTAAAGACCCTACCAGCAATGAACCTAAAATAGGCCCGGTGCAGGAAAAAGATACAATGGCCAAGGTAAGCGCCATAAAAAATATGCCCAATATATTGCCGGTGCCGGCCTTTGCATCTGCCTTACCCGAAAAACTACTTGGTAGTGTTATTTCGAACAGGCCGAAAAAAGACAATGCAAACACAATAAATACCACAAAAAAGATCACGTTAAGCCACGGGTTGGTGGAAACAGAATTTAATATCTCAGGGCTGGCACTATCCAAAAAATAAAAAGGAAGACTCAATAAAATATAAATAAGAAAAATAAAGAACCCGTAAAGTGAAGCGTTAAAAATACCTTGTTTTTTTGAAGTTGCTTTTTTGGTAAAGAAAGATACTGTTAAAGGTATCATCGGAAATACACAAGGCGTGATTAATGCCACCAGGCCGCCTAAAAAACCTAAAATAAAAATAGTTAAGAGCCCGCTGCCTCCACCCGAGCCCGATTCTTGTGCAGTAATGCCTGTACCACCACATGTATTAACCGGTTTTTTTAAATCGACTGTAGGAATTAATATTTTGTTGGATGCTGAAACATCAACTCCCCCTTCTATATCAATCTCTATTTTTTTTTCTTCGGGGATAAAAGCATCGCTGCTGGCAGTATTGTAAAGCAACACTGCTTTTAATTTTGACGGCATATCGCCCGTTAATGTGATTTTCTGAACAACTTCCAGTTTTGTTTCAGCAACTTCGGCCTGTACATCAAAATTTTTATCGGCAATGGTTTTAAAATTACCGGTTAATTGCTGGCCACCATTTTGTTTGATGGAAGAATCTGAAAAAGTAATTTTAAATCCCTCCAGTTCTGCAGCAGCAATGGGTTTGGCATATACGTACCATCCTGCCCTGATGGTGCCGGTAAGCCGGATTTCATATTGCCTGTCTGCAATTTTTTTTCCGGTTGCCTGCCAGCTTACAGCAGATGAATCCTGCGCCAGCAGAGAAAACTGAAAAAGGAATATGAATGCAGTAAGCACTACTGCAATTTTTTTAATGTACATCGTATCTTATTTAAAAAAAATCCCGACAAGATTTTATCGGGAATTATTATTAAGCAGTTTTATTTTCCACCTATATTAATGGTAAACGGAACGTCTCTTGGTGGCAGGCATTGCCTGTCGTTACAAACCATAAAATTTACAATTCCTTTAACTACAGTTGCTGTTGAAGATTTTACTTTAACATTCTGCACAAAATCAACCTTCTTACCATAGTATTTCAGCGTAGAATTGAAATTTTTATCAAAGGACTGCTCCTGTTTTCCTATTTCTTTTATTTTACCATCATACTTAACCAGTGGATTGGGAGTAAAAACAAAACTGGTTGGTTCGGGTCCTTTGCCTGCATCCTGTGCATACAAATGCCAGTTTCCGTCAATGGTGGCTGTCATGTGCAGCTCGTAAGTTTTATCAGCAATTTTTTTAGCTGTATAAGTCCAGGTAACCGGATTATTGATCTGCGCTTTAGCAAATGCTGCAGACAATACTAAAAATGCGGCTATCAAAATCTTCTTCATGTATAAATTTTTCATGTACAAATTTACGAAATAATAAAACTTCCGGTTGTCGCCTTAACGACGGATTAACCCCTTGAACTGTTAATTTATTCCAAACAGGTGGTTGAAGACCTGTTTACCATCGCAATTACCGAGTGCAGAGCTGACTGCCCTTTCCGGGTGTGGCATCATACCAAAAACATTTCTTTCTTTATTACAGATACCGGCAATATTATGCAAGGCACCGTTTGGATTGGCAGATGCTATAATATTACCATTTTCGTCGCAGTAGCGATAGACTATCTGGCGGTGCATTTCCAATGTTTCCATAGTTGCTTCGTTGGCAAAAAATCTTCCTTCACCATGGGCAACCGGTATCTTGAGTGCTGTTCCACCTTCAGAAGAAGCTTCTTTTATAAAAACATTGCTGCACACAAATTGTTGCTGGCTGTTGCGCAATAATACGCCAGGCAACAAACCACTTTCGCATAATATCTGAAAACCGTTGCAAACGCCCAGTACTTTTCCGCCTTTATTGGCAAATTCAATGACGCTCTGCATCATGGGGCTAAAACGGGCAATGGCACCGCAGCGCAGGTAATCGCCATAGCTGAAACCGCCGGGCAACACAATACAATCATCAGTACTGAACATGTCCAGGTCTTTATCTTTATGCCAAAGCTGAATGACTTCCTGCTGCAGATCATGTTGAAGGGCTTCAATCATATCCCTGTCGCAATTGCTGCCGGGAAAAACTACTACTCCAAATTTCATGTTACTGATGTTGTTTTATGAGTTGATGTTGGGCCTGCTCAATTTTGCGATGCAGTACAAGAGTGCGACGCCAATGAAGCCAAATAGAATACCAAAAGTTTGGCCCAAAAAAATATTACGCAAATGTACAATTAGGATTTCAATTTTCAGACGAAGTAGCTGATAACAATAACAAATGCAACCATAAGCCAGTGCAGTACAGCAGGAACCCAACGTTTAGCAGGGTATAAAAAAGCAGCGGCAACAAATGCCGATAGCGGCACAGCGCAAAGGATCCAGTACTCAAAGGAATGGGTTGCATTTACAAAAGGAACAAACACAGCCACTACTAAATATAGGAAAGTGAGGTTCCAGGCTTTGCGTGCCTGTATTAACTGGCGCCTGAAATTTTGCTGAATATAAAAAATACCGGCTATGGAGCTGATTAATACAATGATTATTGCTGCATAGGCCCACCTTGTTTGATCGAATACAGGCGCTGTAACTGCAAAACCCGGGAACTTATACCCTTTCCATTTATCGGTTAAAAAAACGATGGCCAGTAAAAAATAGTAAGGCGTTATAATGCCCAGCAAAGCGATCAGCCATTCGGCCAGTTTAAAAGGCCGCGTAATGGCCAGGCCAAAAATGATAAGGGCTGTAAATGCAATGGAAGGAAAATAGAAAAATGTACTAATACCAATGGCAACACCTATATTAAACAAGGCAGTTTTGGGATTCTGATTGCTGTACAGGCCACTCATTTTAGACCACACCCATATTAATAAACTGTTGATGATAAGCGGGCTCGACAGCACATTCCACTCACTGAACAGTGAAGTGATGAGCAGGTAACTCATACCCGTAAGATAATGTGGGCGCTGCATGATACGCAGGTCGTTAACCAGCTTATTAAAGTAAACTGCCTGCAAATACAATAAGATGAACGTGACAACCGGAAAAATTAAAGAGAATTGAGCTGCCGGCGGCGTTAATGCATTTAATACCGCCCTGTACAAAAAACCATCAACCTGCTGAGGCTGCGGAATATAAGGATGCAGAAACATGGGCAGCTTAAGCAACAGCCCGTAAAATAACAGTAAAACGTTATTATAGGAGTTATTGGCTTTAAAAGTTCCGGTCACTTAAAGATGGTTGATATTAAGCAATAAATTAGCAGGGCAAAAATGCGCAATTATTATTACTTGAAGAAAACTGTTTGAAAATATCCTGCCGCTGTGACCAATTTTAAAAATCTACTTTGGCAAAACAAATTTCGCCGCCGCGGTAAGCGCAGGGAATAATGATTTGATTTGCCCCGGTTTGTTTACTGAGGGATGGCATAAATTCATATCCTTTTTGCGGGCTTTTTAATGTTGGATATCTTTTTATTATGCCTTCGGCTGAAACAGACTGATCGGAAACAACCTGGTATTTCTTGTCTTCGTTAAATAAAAAATGAATTTCACTTCCGGATGCCATGATAGAAAAAGACAGAAAATTTTCTTCATCATCTGAAAACTGACTTTTGTGTAACACTTTACTCCATAGCATCTGCCCTGTTTTACTGATACTCAATACCAAAATATTATCGTAGTAGTAACGCGTGGTTTGTCTGTTTGCATAATTGCTTAAAGGCCTGTAATAACTGCCGTAGGGATTGTAATAATAACCGCCGGAAGAAAGGGAATACGGGTTGTACAGATAATCGTAGCGGTTTATATTATTGCCGCTGGTTGTGCTTGAAAAGTCCTCCGCCGTAAGAATAAATCCTCCATCTGCTTTTACAACGATATTGCGTATAAAAAAATCATTCAGAGCGTAACGCAACAGGCCGCCATCTTTCAGTTCGGCACGAAGTGAATCATTGAACTGCGTAAACTGCGATCCATACTTTCTTGCTGCGGCCTTATCCCAGATATAGGTGAACAATCCGTCGATACTGCCACGGCTTTTTGTATAATAAAAAGTATTTACCAGATAACGGTTATTGCGGTTATCAATTTTAAGTTTTACTTCATCAATATATTGTTCTCTCAAATCAATTTCCTGGTATGCAAATACATCCTGCAGCGGTTCTTTGATAACCAGGCTTAAGGCATTGCTGTTATCCCGGTTACCGGGTTGACTGGCGTATGTAAAAACGAAAGTTCCATCGTTGCCAAGCAGAAAATTATCGTAGCTGTCTTTACGCTCATTATAATCCGTAAACATTCTGTTTTTACTGATCAGTTTCATCCCGCTATCGAAGATGAGCGTTTGCATATTAAATTTCTGGTACCGCGTTTGTATTTTAAATATCGCAATTTTTGAGCGGTCTTCACTGTAGATAGTAGAGTATATTTTATTGTCTGACGCTATCGGTATCCTGGTAGTGTCCAGTTCAACCGGTTCGGTCATTTTTTGCGCTTTGGCATCCATTTTTACAGCCATACAATGCAGAATGGTGCCCTTCTGGTATTGATAAATGATAAAAAAATGATCGGGATACGAAACAAAATCAACATTAAATGTTCTTTCCGGCATAAAGTCAAGCTTTACCGTTTCAAGCGTATTCATTTCATTATCAAAAATGCTGATCTTATGATTACTACGGATATTTTTATATACCAGAATGTTGCCGTTCATTTTACCGATTATCTCAAAATTCATATCACGGCTATCACTCCGGTCAATATCAGAAACCGTTACTGATTGTGCAGTGACAGAAAATGACGAACTTAAAAACAGTACCAGAACGATTAAGGAAATGCGATTCATAAAGGTTAAGCTTTATTATTAAAATTACGATTAAAATGACTAATCACTGTACATTACATTGAACAAGATGTGACGGATTTTGTTTTTACATAAGATATTTTAACTTTTTATATGACACAAACAGTTTTAATAACAGGTGGCACCGGTTTAGTTGGAAAAGCACTTACCAGTTTATTGGTTAAAAAGGGATATACGGTAATTATCTTAACAAGAGATGTTAGCGGTAAAAAAGCTGAACCAGGCATAGGTTACGCAGAGTGGAATGTGGCAAAACAGGAAATTGATATTACCGCTTTACAGCAGGCAGATTACATTATTCACCTCGCCGGCGCAGGCGTAGTTGATAAGCGATGGACTGATGCTTACAAAAAAGAAATAATTGACAGCCGCACAGAAAGTAGCAGGCTTATTTATGAAACTTTAAAAAACAATACCAATAAAGTTAAAGCAATTGTAAGTGCCAGCGCTACCGGCTGGTATGGTGCTGATAATAATCCCATAAAACCTTTTACCGAAAATGATGCTGCCGACAGCAGTTTTTTAGGCGAGGTTTGCAGGCTTTGGGAAGCAAGTATTGAACCGGTAACCACTTTAGGAAAACGATTAGTAATATTAAGGACAGGCATTGTACTCAGTAACGATGGCGGTGCATTGGTTGAGTTTGAAAAGCCAATGGGTTTTGGCGTTGCAGCCATTTTAGGCAGTGGAAAACAAATAGTGAGCTGGCTGCATATTGATGACCTGTGCAACATGTACATTGCAGGCATTGAAAATGAAAATTTAACAGGCAGCTATAATGCAGTTGCACCAAAGCCCGTAAGCAATAAAACACTTACTATAAAACTGGCTAAGGCATTAAAAAAGAAATTTTATATAGCTGTGAACGTGCCTGCTTTTGTTTTAAAAATAATGATGGGGCAAAGCAATATTGAAGTTTTAAAAAGTGTTACAGTTAACTGCAAAAAAATGCTGGATACCGGATTTGAATTTAAATTTAAAACCATTGAAGCTGCATTGGAAGATCTGGCAGCAACTAAAGATCGGCATTGATAAATTTGCGGCGACTCCAAAAGTAAAACAGTATAAGATATGCTATTGCCAACCCAAATACCAGCCAGGTATAGTCTGCAGGCATTATTGCTTTACTCAGGGTTTTAATGGGGTTGTCAGGAAATTCCAATAATCCGTCTGCCGCATTCATGGGAAGATAATCGCCCACATTGCCCAGGTCTGTACCATTATCCCTTTTCAATTTCATGCTTAGCACATTCAATAGCTGAGATATAATATTTTCAGAACCCAGGTATATAAAAAATATGCCGATTGCAAAGCCGGTGCGCTTTACCAGTACAGAAAACAGGATGGCAATTAAATTATACGATAATGCTTTCAGGAAAAAATAGGCAACAAACAATATACCATGTAAAGAAAAGGAAGTGCCGGATGCAAAGCCAAAAATAAGTGCCGAAATTATTACCAGTAAAGTTGATGCCAGTGCAAAAATCAAGGCCAACATAATTTTTACACTTATAAACTGCTGCCTGCTTAAGCCATCAATAATATTTTGCCTGTGCGTTTTAAATGTGTACTCATTGGTAAAAAGCATCAGCAAAAGCAAGGCGGGTAAAAGCAGAATAAACCCGGTTGCATAGCTGGTCGACTGCCAGGTGTTCGCAAAATCGTACGGCGAAAAAGATACCAGGCCTGCGCCGGGTACATTCTTAACTATATTTTTGTTTACAATAAAAACAATATAGTTAAGTGAAAACACACCGATGATAAAAAACAATACCATTACTTTAAAAGCTGTATAGTTTTTTACTTTAAGCCACTCTATTTTTAAAAGATTAATCATTGTACAGAATATAATTATTTACAAATTTTATTTATCGCTTTGCCTGCCGGTAATTTCCAGGAATCTCGTTTCCAGCGATTTCCGTTTTACATTCAGTTTATTCAGCACCACACCTTTTTCAAAACAATACCGGTTAAGTACTTCGCCGGTAATATCTTCGGTACAAATTACCTGTAAATCGTTGTCAACTTCAGTAACAGATTTTACACCGCCCATTTGTTGCAGTATATTTTTTAAGGCTTTATTATCGGCTGCACTTATTTCAATTAAAACGGCTGCTGCCACACCAGTTCCTGTAGCATTCATTAACCCGGCAACCGAACTTACTGTTTTTAAAACTCCCTTTTGAATAATGGCAACATGTGTACAAACTTTCTCGACCTCATCCAGTATATGGCTTGCCATAATAATGGTTTTTCCTCCCCGGTTTAATTCTCTTATCAATTCCCTGATCTCTGCTATGCCCGCAGGATCAAGCCCATTGGTTGGTTCATCAAAAACTAAAATTTCAGGGTCGCCCAGCAAAGCAGCAGCAATAGCCAGCCTTTGTTTCATACCCAATGAATAGGTACTGAATTTAGAATCTTTACGTTCGTACAGATTTACAATTCTTAATACTTTTTCAATATCTGCTTCGCCCCTGCCTTTAATTTTTGCTGCTATCGCCAGATTTTTTTCTGCACTCAGGTAATGATAAAAATTGGGGGTTTCCAACAGTGTTCCTATCTTCTTTCTTAAATCATTTGCAGCAAGGCCACAACCGGCCCATGTAAAAGAACCACCGGATGATTTTATAACATCCATAATAATTCCAAGCAGGGTGGTTTTACCGCTGCCGTTCGGCCCTAAAATACCAAACACCGTTTTGGAAGGCACGTCAAAACTCACATTATCCAATGCCCGTATTTTCCCGTAATTTTTTGTAAGATTATTAATGCTGAGTATTGCCATAGATCAAAATATAAATGGCTATGAAGATAATTGAATTTTGTTAATCCGGTTCGGGCAGATGTTTTTGATGCCATACCGAAGAAAATCCGCCAATCACAGCAAATCCGTTTTTATCAAAATCAAGGTCTTCCAGGTGCAGGTCGTCAATATCTTTCTGTAAAACTTTGCGGGTAAATGGGTTTAAGGTTCCACCCTTTTCGCCTGCGGCCACTTCGGGATGATATTGAAAATACGGATCAACCAACGTGCCACGTGGATACATGATGCCGGGCGTTCCCTCACCTCTTATATCCAGGTTGTGCGGATGTACTAAACCGATTGTATGGCCAAATTCATGCGCCGCAGTGGTGGAGTTATCCAATATATTCTGCAGTTTAAAATAGCCCGTATTGGAATTGATCTCATCAACAAAAGATATGTCGCCGCTGGCATATTCCTCTATACGGAAATAATTATTGCGGGGGTTTGTATTTTCAAAAACAATTTGTGGCGTAAGCTCCGGATTGTATTTACCCATAATGCTGAACCTTACCTGGTATATTTTTTTAGAAAACCAGCCATCTCGAATTGTTGTTTTCCCTTCTGCATCGTTCCAGAATTTCTCAATATCGGTTCCAATTTGAAAAGCCAGATCATCATTGGCGGCATCGCCATAAATAATTATTGTGGCGTGGATGATGATCTGATTTCTATCCGATAACAATTCAACCTCACCCATTTTTATCGCAGATTTTGCATAAAATAATCAGTTACTTTTTGATACAAATGCGCCCTGTCTTTACCCGTAACATTGTGTTCGTGGCCAGGATAAATCATATAATCTACCTGCACACCTGCATCAACACAGGCTTTTACAAAGTTCACCGAATTTTCCTGCACTACAACCGGATCTTGTAAACCATGAATCAAAAGCAGTTTGTCTTTTAATTTACCGGCCTGCTTAATCAGGTTTGTTGCTTCATACCCTTCAGGATTTTCCTGCGGTGTATCCATATATCTTTCGCCATACATGATCTCATAATATTGCCAGTTCATAACCGGTCCACCGGCAACTGCCGCTTTAAAAACTCCCGGATGATTGAGCACAAAATCAGTCGTCATAAAACCACCATAGCTCCAGCCAAACAAGCCCATTTTATCTTTATCAACATAAGGTAATGCAGTAAGATAATTTACGCCATTCATCATGTCCTCCATT
The DNA here is from genome assembly GCA_038328115.1 of Chitinophagales bacterium. GTDB lineage: Bacteria > Bacteroidota > Bacteroidia > Chitinophagales > Chitinophagaceae > Ferruginibacter. The sequence continues at coordinate 3,976 of JBBQLS010000072.1, read as the reverse complement.
TGAACATCGCCGGCATGGCGGAATATTGCCTGCTCAAAAGCTTTACCACGGTTATCACTTCCCCGTGGGTCTAATGTAAAAACAATATACCCACGCTCGGCCATGTATTGAAACCAATAATCCCCTGAACCAGCATTCCATGCATTTAAGATCATCTGCGCATGCGGACCACCATACCAATACACAATTACCGGGTATTTTTTTGTACTGTCGAATCCTGTTGGTTTATACAAACGGCAATAAATATCGGTATTGTAATTGTTTTTTATAGTAAAGATATCCGGCCTTACAGTTTGATAATCTGCAATTGGATTTGCAGCTTTAAGAAGCTCCTTATCAATATAAAGTTTTGAAAAAACCGGGTAAACTAATACACGCCTTGGAATATCAACGCTGCTGTAATTATCAATTACGTTTTGCCCATCTGAACTTAGTTGTACGTTGTGTACACCTGAATTGGCAGTAACCTTAGAAGCAGTTCCAGTCTTCAGATTTAAACGGTACAAGTTTTTTGTTATCGGAGATTCTTCAGTAGAAATATAATTAAGATAGTTTCCCGTTGCATCAAATCCTTTTACATCAATAACTTCCCAGTTGCCTTTAGTAAGTTGCTTTACAAGATTTCCGTTTGTGCCGTATAGATACAAATGATTCCATCCATCACGATTACTTTGCCATATAAATTGACCAGGATTATTTTTTACAAACAGCATCGGCACCAACGGCTCAACATATTTTTCATCTTTTTCTTCAAATACTGTTTTTATAAAATCCCCGGAAGCTGCATCATACTGGTTAAGCTTCATATCGTTCTGCCCACGGTTTAAAACTGCGATGTAAACATATTTATCATCGGGGCTCCAGGCAATATTAGTCAGATATTGCTCTGCAGGTTCACCTGTTTTTAAATAGATGGTTTGTTTGGTTTCAGCATTATAAACACCCACAGTTACGTGGTGGCTTTTATCGCCAGCCATTGGGTATTTTATATTTTCATTTTTTGCCGGACGTGTTGTCCAGTCTATGATCGGATAGTCAGTAACCATACTTTGGTCCATTCTGTAAAAAGCAAGCAGCTTGCCGTTGTTGCTCCAGAAAGTTCCTTTGCTTATTCCAAATTCGTCACGGTGTACAGAAGAGGCATATACAATGTCTTTACTTCCGTCGGTTGTTACCTGATTTTTTTCTTCGCTTGCGCTGGCAACAAATAAATTGTAATTATCAAGATAGGCAATGGACCCGGCTGCGCTTTCTTCTACGTTTTCTTTACCAGCATAATATTTAGGAACAATCATTTTCACCACACCGCTGACAGGATTCATAGATATTTTATTTCCATCAGCAGTCAATATCCAGTCTGCCGATTTATTAAATTGAATGGCAGGCATTGATTTGAACTCAGTATATCCGGCAGCCTTTACGCTTGCATTTAACCGGGCAAGAGAAAGTAACGGCATATCTTCCTTCGATTTTAAATTACCTTTTACCCAAACATCTTCATTATTTATTTTTTTTAGGTAAACATAATCTGATGTACCGTAAGCAAACTGTAATTGCTTTAGATTTTCGGGTGCAAGTGTTGAGCGGTTTTTAACCATAGCATCTTCCATACTAAGCCACTTATTTTGGGCAACTGCATTGATAGATATCAATATTAACAAAAGAGAGAAAAGCTTTTTCATGAATTATTTTTTAGATAACAAATGTAGAGTTAATGATCAACAAAAAAACACCGGTTTTGATGACCGGCGTTTTAATACTAATAATTCGGGATTAATTAATTTCTAAGTGGTTTCCCAGTTTTTAATACCGATTGAATTCTTTCCAGTGTTTTCTTCTCACCAGTCAAACTTAAAAATGCTTCTCTTTCAAGGTCAAGTAAATATTGTTCACTAACCAAGGTTGGTTCGCTTAAATCGCCGCCGCACATAACATAGGCTAGTTTTTTTCCTACAGTAACATCATGTTCGGTTGCATAATTGCCACGCAACATACCATTGATACCGGCATGCATGGCCCCCAGCATAGACCGGCCCAACACTTTTATATCCGTGCGTTGCACAGGCATTACATAACCATCATCATACAATTCTATCACGGCTTGTTTGGCCTCGGCAATACGGCGGCCCTGGTTGATGCTTACCACATCTTGTCCGTGCCTGTAAATTCCAAGGTCGTAAGCTTCGTAAGCCGATGTTGCAACTTTTGCAGTGGCAATGGTAAGGAAACGGTTTTGCAAAGGAATGGTTTCCGGTTCACCGGCATGCACTTCATCTGATGCTCTTAAAATAAATTCTTTGGTACCACCACCACCGGGAATCACGCCAATACCAACTTCAACCAAACCGGTGTAAGTTTCTGCTGCGGGAATAACTTTATCAGCATGCAAACTCATTTCACATGCACCACCCAAGGCAAGGCCGTGTGGCGCTACTACAACCGGTATGCCTGAGTAACGTACCCTCATCATAGTATTTTGAAACTGGCGAATGGCCATATCAATCTCATCATAATCCTGTTCAATAGCCATCATAAATATCATGGCGACATTGGCGCCTGCGCTGAAGTTTGAACCTTCGTTGCCAATAACCAATCCTTTGTATTTATCTTCTGCAAGTGCAATTGATTTTTGAATACCTTCCAATACTTCGCCACCAATACTTCCCATTTTTGTGTACCATTCCAATCCCAAAACATCATTTCCCAAATGATAAGTGCGGCACGCTGAATTTTTCCAAACAGTTTCATTCTCAAAATTCTTCATTACAATAAATGCATCAGCACCCGGCATTGTTTTGTAAGATTTACTGCTTACATCATAATAAAGTCGCTTGCCATTTTCTACTTTATAAAAAGATGTTGCACCGCTTGCAATCATTTCATCAACCCATGTGGCAGCTTTATAACCTGCGGCTTTCATCGCTTCAATGGTTTTGGCAACACCCAATACATCCCAGCTTTCAAAAGCACCTATCTCCCAGCCAAAACCGGCCATCATACCATCATCTACACGGTACAGTTCATCGCTGATCTCAGGAATGCGGTGAGAAATATACGAGAAAAGATTGTAATGAAACTGGCGGTAAAATTCTCCGGCCTTATCAGTACCGGCGCACAAGGCTTTTATTCTTGTTTTTAAATCTTCAATTGGTTTGGCAGTTTCTAAAGTTGCGAACCTGGGCTTTTGCCTTGCCCCATATTCCATGGTTTGCAAATTCAGCGTAAGTATTTCTTTTTCGCCTGCGGCAGATTTTGTTTTTTTGAAAAAGCCCTGCCCTGTTTTATCGCCCAGCCAATTGTTCTCAACCATTTTATTTAACCAGGTTGGTATGTTGAACATATCTTTTGCTTCATCATCGGGGCAATTATCTGCAACACCTTTTGCAACTTTTACCAAGGTATCAATACCAACCACATCTGCCGTGCGGAATGTTGCAGACTTAGGACGACCGATAATTGGGCCTGTCAGTGCATCAATTTCATCAACATTCAGTTGCAGTTTTTCCATGGCATTCATAATGGCCATCATACCAAAAACGCCAACACGATTGGCAATGAATGCAGGCGTGTCTTTACACAGCACGGTTGTTTTACCTAAGGTAAGATCTCCGTAATGCATTAAAAAATCCACCACTTCAGGATCGGTATGCGGTGTAGGAATAATTTCCAGCAAACGCAAATACCTTGGCGGATTAAAAAAGTGTGTGCCGCAAAAGTTCTTTTTAAAATCATCGCTTCTGCCTTCCGTCATCATGTGTATAGGAATGCCCGAAGTATTTGATGTAATTAAAGTACCGGGCTTGCGGTATTTTTCTACGTCAGTAAACACAAGCTGTTTAATATCTAATCTTTCCACTACCACCTCAATTACCCAATCGCAATCAGCAATATCTTTCATGTTATCGGTGAAGTTGCCGGTGGTGATTTTTTTCACTACATCCTTATTATACACCGGCGATGGATTTGATTTTATCGC
>JBBQLS010000071.1:0-16572 GCA_038328115.1 Chitinophagales bacterium | reverse complement strand
ATTAAACCAGTTAAAATAAAAAACAGGGAAAAATTAGCCTTCACCTACAGAAATAACACCAGTGATATTTTTAAAAACTATGATTTAAAGGAAGGCCTTATTCTTATTGAGAAAATGCTGCAATCAGATTTTTTTAATGCAGATCTGTTTACGGCTGAAAATGATTTTCATTTATCTGCTAATAAAAATAATATAGCAAAAATAATTACCCGGCCTGCAAGTTTATCTGTTAAGGAAGACAATTTAAATCATGATAAACAAAAGAACCGCATAATCAATTCAACCACCGCTGTTTTTTTACACGAGTTGGGAGTTACTACTGCAGAAGGTATTGTGAAAAAAGACATGCAGGATAAGTTTAAACAGATTAACCGGTATGTGGAAATAATTGATGGTATTGTAAAAGACATTGGCTTTGAAAAAAATATTACGGTTGCAGATATGGGTTGCGGTAAAGGCTACTTAACTTTTGCGATGTACAATTATCTGCAACAAAATTTAAACATGGATGCAACTGTAATTGGTATAGAAATGAGAGATGATCTGGTATTAAAATGTAACCAGATTGCAAAGCAGGTCGATTATAAAAATCTTACTTTTAAAAAAGGTACCATACAGGATGCACAACTGCCTGCACTGGATATACTGATAGCGCTGCATGCCTGCGATACGGCCACAGATGATGCTATTTACAAAGGCATACAGGCCGATGCCAGCGTAATTATTTGTGCACCCTGCTGCCACAAACAGATACGGAAACAAATGTTGCCTGAAAATGAATTGAAAAGCATAACAAAGCATGGTATTTTATTAGAACGGCAGGCGGAGATTGTAACAGATACAATCCGTTCATTAATTCTGGAAGCTTACGGGTATAAGACAAAGGTTTTTGAATTTATTGCAACAGAACATACTCCTAAAAATGTTTTGATTGTAGGTACAAAAATTAAAAAGTCAGAAACTGCAAAACAGGAAAATCTTGACAAAGTAACAGGCTTAAAAAAAATGTTCCAGATAAAAACCCATTACCTGGAAACGCTTTTGGAGTAGGAACACGCCTTGAGGCGTGTTCCTACTTAATGCTTATTGTTACGAACCAAGTTTTTCAAAATACTGCCCCAGTTTTTTAAAATTTTCTTTGTTGATGGTAAAGATATTGTTGCGGCCTCGTTTGCGGCAAACAATCAAATTGCTGTCGGCAAGCAGCTTTATATGATGAGAACAGGTTGGTTGCGATAACCCTGTAAGGCCAACCGCATCACAGCAACGTATCTCGCCTTTTTCAGCAAGTTCCCGCAAAATAGACATCCGGTAAGGATCTGCCACTGCGGCCATGGCTTTTTCGTAAAATTGCTGCTCACTTTTCATACAGGTTGTTTTCAATCTTTGTAAAGAAATTATATTTCAGGCAAAGCATCAAAAGAAATTCGTGTAAATTCGGTAGTGTATTATTTCGAAAATTTGTCAGGGTGAGCTTGTCGAAGGCGGGTTCGACAAGCTCACCCTGACAATCTTAATTAAAATAAATTTAAAAATGATACATTACAATAAATTCGGCAGCGGGGAAAATGAACACAGAAACCACATATTATCAATCGCCTGTTGGCATACTGGAAATAAGGAGTAACGATGATGCCATATCAGCTGTTTTGTTTGTAAACTCATGGAGAGGAACAAAACTTATTGAAGACGAACTTAATTTTACCAAACCCCAATCGGCAGCAATAAAAACCTGTATTCAACAATTAGATGAATATTTTGCAGGCACCAGAACGGATTTCAATTTTCCTGTATCTCAATCAGGTACTGATTTTCAGCAAACGGTATGGAAAGAGTTATGTAATATTCCTTATGGCCGAACCATCAGTTATCTTGAATTAAGTAAACGTATCGGGAATGTAAAAGCAATTCGGGCCGTAGGCACGGCCAATGGAAATAACAGCATTTGCATTATTGTGCCCTGTCACCGTGTTATTGGTGCCAATGGCCATCTGGTAGGTTATGGCGGCGACCTGTGGCGAAAGAAATGGCTATTGGACCACGAAGGAAAAATTGCCAATGGCATTCAGACTTTATTTTAAATCCACACTTCCAAAAGATAAAGGCAAAAGTGCATTTGCTTTTTCAACAATAAATACTTTTCCATCCAGACCACTTAAAATTAAACGTATGGGTTGCTTAACACGCTCTTCATACTCAACCAAACTTTGCCGGCACATTCCGCAAGGAGAAATAGGATGATTGCTTGCGCCACGGGTATTATCGTAGCTGATGGCAATGGTATCAATGGGAATATTGGGATAAAGAGAAGCTGCAGACCCCAGCAGCACCCTCTCGGCACAAATACTTACGGGGTATGACGCATTTTCCTGGTTGGTACCTGCAACAATATCGCCGTTGGCCAGTTTAGCAACAGCACCTACATTGAAGTTAGAATATGGGGCATACGCAGACGCAGTAACCTTTCTTGCTTCATTCACCAGCCAGGCATCCTGCTCATTCAGATCGGCAATTGAATCATACACTTCGTAAGAAAAATGGTAATCCTCTTTCTTCATAAACTAAAATTAAAATTAGATAAAAAATCCTCTCTGTATTGCACAGAGAGGATGTAATATATTTTAAAGTTAATCAAATTATTTGATCCAGCGGAACAAGCGTTCCCAGCGTGGCCCTTTTTCGTAACTGAACCAGATCAGCGAAGCCTTGCCTACCACATGATCTTCGGGTACAAACCCCCAATAACGGCTATCAAGCGAATTATGCCTGTTATCTCCCATCAGCCAAAAATAATCCATTTTAAAAGTATAGCTTGTTGCCTCTACCCCGTTTATAAAGTACCTGCCGCTCCGGTTTTCAAACTTATTGCCTTCATATACTTCTATGCAACGCTGATACCTGATTAAATTATCGGGTGTTAATTGTATTGTTGCGCTCTTTTTGGGTATCCATAACGGGCCAAAATTATCGGCTGACCAGTCTTTGCCTGTTGAATCATTGTAATAAGGAAACAAATCATTACGATGGTCGAAAATAAAATCAGATATAATATAGCCCGGCGGTAATTTTAATTTGGCCCTCTCCTCATTAGTAATATTTACCTTTAATAAATTGGCTTTACCGGTAGATTGTATGTCCCCCTGCGATGAGCGCACGTGAATACCAAATTCAGCTAATTTATCTTCATCCAGGTAAACGCCTTCCGGAGCCTGCAGCATGTAAAACCTTTCAGATTTAGGAAAATAGTCTTCGTGTTTTCCATTGATCATCAGTTTGCCATTAATTATCTGAACGGTATCTCCTGCAACACCAACGCAGCGTTTAATAAAATTCTCTCTTTTATCAACCGGTCTTGTAATAATCAGGTCGCCATAATCCTGCCATACTTTTTCCCTTCCCAACTCCCTCACTGCCTGGTAATAGGTAATCTGCGATCCAAAATCGTCGTTATTAATTAATGTATCGTTTACCGGAAAGTTGAAAACGACCGCATCGTTTCGTTTAACCGGGCTGGCAAACCACCTGGTGTAAGGAATATGAATCCATTCCACGTAAGACTTAATGTTAAAAAAAGGAATGGTGTGATGCATGAAAGGCATGGCAAGTGGTGTATTGGGAATACGTGGGCCGTAAGCCATCTTACTAACAAACAAAAAATCATTTACCAGCAAGGTTTTTTCTTCTGATGGTGTTGGAATAGTATAGGCTTCAAAAACAAAAGTGCGGATAAGTGTTGCTGCTACAATAGCAAAAACTGCTGCATCAATCCATTCTCTGGCACCGGATTTTTTGTAGTTTTTAACCACGGCAATGCCGGCATATCGTTCGTTATCTGAATAGCCCAGATAAGGAAAATAAATAAATGGAATAAAAACAGTGGCGGCGTGATGCCAGAAACCAAAGCGGCCAAAATGCTCAACAAATTTTATACAGATCCAGATAGTGATGAATTGGCCGGCAACAGGAATTAATTGTAAAAAGAACCAGATTTTTTTTAGTTCCATTTTTTGAACCATGCACCAGGTATTGTACAAAGGGATAAGGGCTTTCCATGGTGTGATACCTGCTTTCTTAAACATACCGTACAAACCAATATGCCAGCCAATTACTGCAATAATAAAAATAATCCAACCTATACTCATGCGTTAAATTTTAGAAGTGCCAAAAATACCATAATAAAGCGTTTGACGATGGTTTACCTGAATAATGTTTTAAAATGTTTAACACAAAAAAGCCATTTAACTGCAAAAACAGTTCTTATGCTAAGCCCAGTATGGTATTGATACAGGCACTCACTTCATCGGCCCGGTTCATGATCATAAAATGCCCCCCATTTTTAATAGTATAATCGGCTTTTATATTTTTAATGGGAAACATGCGGTCACCATCGCCATGAATATGGTAAATATTGGGGTGCTGCCAGTCGTTCTTCCAGTTGATGGCCTGGTTTACTGCCCAGTTGGTGTAAGGAAGATCTACTGCCCTACGTAATGAAGATACCAAAGTCTTTTCTTCGGCTGATTGGATACCCAGCATTTTGTTCTGGATCGGCTGCGTTAGCCGGGTTGATTTAAGCGGAACAATTTTATTAAGTTTTAATGTAGCCACGGTTTTCATCCACCAGGGTAATTCTTTAGACGATTTAATGCTGGAAATGATGATGATTTTACTGACGGAGATTTGCTTTGCTATTTCTGTACAAATCATTCCGCCGAATGAAAGGCCCATCAATATTGGGTTTTCTTCTATGATATCAGCACGCATTCTTTCAGCATAATGGTTTATTGCTTCATCCCGCTCAGGCATCAGCCAAGGAATTACTTTTAAACCAAACCCGTTAATTTTTAATTTGGTGAAGGCCCGTTCATCGGCTCCCAGCCCGCTAATGCAATAGATTATTTTCATGTACCAGATTATTTACGGGGCAATACATAATTTTCCACATCTTCCAGTGTAATGGTTTTGCCTGATAAAATGATAAGCCTTTCAACCACATTTCTTAATTCACGGATATTACCAGTCCAGTTGTAATTTTTTAAAGCATCCATGGCCGCAGCATCTACTTCTTTTTTCGGCTGGCCGTAATCATTTGCAATTATGTCCAGAAAATGCTCAACCAGCGATGGCACATCATCCCTGCGCTCGTTTAAAGAAGGTACATGAATAATAATAACGCCCAGACGGTGATACAGATCGAGCCTGAAATTTTTCTCATCAACTTCTTTCAGCAAGTCCTTATTGGTTGCTGCAATTACCCGTACATCAACCGTAATATCTTTATCTGCTCCCACCCTGGTGATCTTTCCTTCCTGTAAAGCACGTAACACTTTTGCCTGTGCATTCAGGCTCATATCGCCAATTTCATCCAGAAACAAAGTGCCGCCATTGGCAGTTTCAAACTTACCAATCCGTTGCTTTATGGCCGATGTAAAAGAACCTTTTTCGTGCCCAAATAATTCACTTTCTATCAACTCTGCAGGTATGGCTGCGCAGTTTACCTCCACCATGGGGCCGGCATTGCGGTTGCTTTTTTCATGAATCCAGCGTGCAACCAGTTCTTTACCTACTCCATTATCACCCGTAATTAAAACACGGGCATCTGTTGGCGCTACTTTTTCTATGGTATCTTTTATTTTATTTAAGGGACCACTGTCGCCTATCATTTCCAAAGCCTTGCCCACTTTACGTTTCAGTACTTTGGTTTCGGTAACAAGGCTTTGCTTATCCAATGCATTTCTTAATGTGATAAGCAGCCGGTTAAGGTCTGGCGGTTTGCTGATATAATCAAATGCCCCTTTCTTTACCGCTTCCACTGCAGTATCAACATTGCCATGACCACTGATCATAATTACCGGAACATCCGGATTAATAAGTTTTGATTTGTCCAAAAACTCAATTCCGTCAAGCTTAGGCATCTTGATATCGCAAAGCACCACATCATATGTTTTTTCTGAAAATTTTTTCAGGCCTTCTTCGCCATCACCGGCCTCATCAATTTTATACCCCTCGTAACTTAAAATTTCTGTAAGGGTTTTCCGGATTGATTTCTCATCATCAATTATCAAAAGATTGGCCATGTTTTAGATCAGATTAAATTGTTTTTTCTATAAGAAGTTCAGAACAACATTCAATCAAAATTAACATTTAATGCGGTGCAAATGGAGGAATCAAACGTAATAATTTTATAGAGAAGAATTAAAAATCAAACAGCCCTGCAATCGTTTGATTGCAAGGCTGAAATTGATTAAGAAGCATTTAAATAAATAATGATTTTATTTTTCCTGACCATATTCCGTATCCCACGCAGTACCGTCGTCTCCTTTTTGTCCTTCCATTTTGATCATGAAATTTTTCGCCGGAAAATATGGTTTCATGTGTATATCCAGATGTATTTTATCTTTTTGAACAGGATCCTGTTCAAAACGGCGGATGGTAAAATCTTCAATCAATTTATCGGGCCCGGTAATGCCATCAAGAAACTTAACAATCTGGTTCATCAGGTCTTTTCTGGTATTTGCATTAAAATTCTCAAATGCTCTCCGGTTCAAAAAATCCATCATAACCTTAGTAACATAATCAAAAACACGTACTACCGAATAAGTCTGCAGCCCTAAATTATCGCCATTAAATAAAGTTTTTGCAGAAAATGCCATCACCTTGCCATATTCATTTACCATCGGTACCAATCCCATTTTCTCCAGACTGGCAATTTCACTTTTTTTCAAAGGAAACTTAACACCGTCAACTTCATTCATACTACCAAATTTTTTACCCGCAGTTACCTGGCTCATAAGTGTTTTATATACTTTACCAGCCAATGCACCAGAAGGAGGTACATACAAATCTTCTTCTTCTCCCAACTCTGAAAATTTACCCCGCCCTACCAACCAGTTGCAGGTCATCATTACATTGGATTTATATTTATCACCGGCTGTAAGATTCGCAAGTTCAAACATTTCCATTACATCATCCGGAGCATCCAGATGCTCAAAATCTGTAACCATCATAACCTTATGCTCATGAGCAATTTTGGCCCATTTTTCAACTACTTTATTGGAACCCAGATAGCCGGGTAGCACCATAATACTATAATTATTGCGTAAATCAAGCCTGTCATAATTCATCTTTAATTCTTCATTTACAGCATCAATGAACCTGGTATTATCAAGGTCTTTCATCTGGTCAAGCTCGCAATTGAAAAATGAAACATTTTTTAATTTATCTGATTCGCTGTTTTTGAAAAAAAGTGCCACATTTCTATATGATCTTTCCAGCTCTTTTGATTCTTCTACAGCTTTACCCAGGTTATGTTCCAGAACTTTTTGACTGCTTGCAGCTTTTTCTTCGCAAAGGTTAACCATATCCGAAATTTCATTGCCAGATTCCAAAACATTAGCCCATAAAGCCAATGCTTTTTGCAGGCTATCCCGTTCTCCTTTTTTCTGCGATTCAGTTAAAAAGATATTCCTCCGTGCTTTTCGTTCCGGGCTTAAATTCTGTGTGCCTTCAATGGTAGATTCAACAAGATCAAACCCGCCAAATTTTGCAAGCTTTTCGCTGCTTGATTTCAAAAATTCGAGCGGCTTCAGAATCTCGGGCCTTTCTTGTAATGCCTCAGGTTCAGATTGTGCTTTTTGTTCCATATTTTCTGCCATAAATCAGTTTTTAGTTTTTAATAAAGGTTATATTAGTTATTTTCGCCTGACGCGTTAAAAGATGTTATTTCGTTATTACCGCCACTTGAATTTTCATTTGAAGTTCCTCCTCCCATACCTGCCCATGTATTTTTAATACTTTGGTTGCTGATTTTAAGTTCTCTTGCTGATATAGTTAATCGGGTTATCATCGGATTTTTTCCATCAGAAGTAAAAATCTCTTTTAAGTAAATACAAAATGCATCTTTGAATTCTACAGATTTCATTTTGCTGTTTGCATCCCGACGATAAAATATGATCTTCCCATCCTTTATCATACTATGTTTTAAAGCCCATTCAAGTAAAAGATTATCACTTCCGGTCTCAATGGTCAATTGAATTAAACCTCCTTTTGGCGCCCCATTTGGCCGGTTGTGCTGGTCTATCTTTTGCGTAATATCATATTCCACAGTCAGAATATTATATTCTTTACTGTCCATTTCTAATTTTGCGAGGAATGACATTGTTATTAGTTTAGAGATCAAAAATCTGGTATAGAACTCACTACAGGCAACGCTTTTATTTATTACTCTTCAACTCCGCAATCATGCCATGTATCGTATCCAGTAATGCTTTTTTAGCTTCGGGATCTGATAAAGCTGATTTTAATATTTTGTTAGATTTTAACTGCTTGATAATTTTCAGGTATTCTTCTTTTTGCGATGCACTGTCTTTAAGAAATTCACTTTGTTCTGTTATTCCTTTAACGCCAAAATCTCCGAGGTTTGAAAAACTCAGGGATTCTTTTTTTGTAACACCATCCGCATCCTCAAAATCAACCGAGATATTCGGTTTATAGTGTGCAAATACCTGCTCAACTGTTTGTAAACCATGCACTATTTCTGGTTTTACAGGGGCATCTTTTGTGAGTTTTTCTGCCATTAAAGTTCTGTTTTGAGGGATATCTGCGAATGCTTCGCTGGCGTCGGTTTTAACCTCATTACCGCCAATACCATAGTTGTCTGCCATAGATTTAGTTTTAGTGAAATAAATATACTGTTTTTTTTATTTAATATTCCAAATTAATTGATTTTTTTCATTTAATTCAGCACTTACTACCGAACCTTTCGTTATTTCATTATTTATAATCATTCTGCTTAAAGGTTTGCGCAACGAAGTTCTGATTACACCTTTCAAAGGCCTTACACCATACTTTGGTGTAAATCCTAAATGTGCCAGGTGTTCCGATGCTTCTTTGGTTACATTAAGCGTTATGCCTTGCATTTCCAATTGCTTTACCAGAGGTTTTAAATGAATATTAAAAATGCGAACAACATTTTCAATACTCACAGGTGCAAACGGAACAATCTCGGTAACCCTTGCCAAAAACTCTGGGCGAAAATAACGGCTCATAATATCCAGCATATCTTCCGATTTCGGTATATCGCCTTTATTGAATGTTTCTATAATATGCTCTGAGCCGATGTTGGATGTGAAAAGAATTACAGCATTTGAGAAATCGCCTTCTTTACCCAACCTGTCGTGCATTTTACCCTCATCAAGTATTTGAAGAAATATGTCAAATACCGAAGGATGTGCCTTTTCAATTTCATCAAACAAAACAATAGCATAAGGCTGCTGCCGAATTTTATTAACCAGCATACCACCTTCCTCGTAGCCTACATACCCCGGAGGTGCCCCGTATAATAAAGCAGCAGAATGTTCTTCCTTAAATTCAGACATATCAAAACGGATAATAGAATTTTCATCCTGAAACAAAAACTCGGCAAGCGATTTTGCCAGTTCGGTTTTACCTGTACCCGTTGGGCCCAGGAAAAAGAATGACGCAATAGGCTGCCCGGCCTTATTTAAGCCCGAACGCGACTCCAGGATAGCATCTGAAACTGTTTTTAAAGCATGATCCTGGCCAATTACACGCTGGCGCAAATGATCTTCCATATTTACCAGGCGTTGTTGTTCTTTGGTTTGAATTTTGCCCAGCGGGATACCCGTAATATTTGCAACCACGGCGCTTAAATCGGTAGCATCAATATGTAGTTTTTCAGTGGATGCTATAACGGTAAGACTTTCGAACATGGAAGTTAAATAACCCCGCATTTCGGCCAGGTCAATTAATTTAGCAAATTCTTTTTCCTCATTGTGCCTTGCCAGCAACACCGGGCTAAACCCAGTCTGGGCCTCATGGTAAAGCCAGCGTAACTGTTCATCGGTTGCATCTTCAGGAAGTTCAGCCAGTTTAGCAGTAAATTTTTCTACATCCTGCGCTGCAGTATCTGTCATCATGCGGCTCACCGCCAGGGTTCTGTCTAAAAGGTCAATAGCAGAATCAGGTAATTTCCGGTCTTTGATAAACCGTTTTGCCAGGCGAATGGCCTCCGGAAAAACCTCATCGCTAATGGTAAGTTTATGGTGGCTCTCATAATTTACAGCCTGGTTACGCAGCATTTTTTCTGCAATGGTTGTATCGGGTTCCTGCAGTTTTACTACTTCAAAACGACGGCTGAAAGTTTCGTCTTTTTCGATACTTTTCCGGTATTCATCCAAAGTTGTGGTTCCAACAACTGTCAGTATTCCTTTTGCCAGTTCGGCTTTTAAAATACTGGTGGCACCACCGTTTGGATTATTACGGTCTATCAACGTATGAATTTCATCAATAAAAAGGATTGGCTTTTCAAGGTTAGCAAGATCCATGGTTATTTTACGAATACGGTCTTCAATTTCTCCTTTATAAGAAGCTCCTGCCAGCAATGCCCCATTATCAATTTCGTAAATGGAGACGTTACTTAGATGTTGCGGTACATGATTTTCTGCAACTGCAATGGCAAAACCATTAAGCAGGGCAGTTTTGCCCACACCACTATCTCCTGTTACAATTACGTTCGATTTGCTCTTGCGGCTGATGATCTCACACATCTGCCTTATTTCTTTATCCCGTCCAATTACAGGTAAAAGATTCCCGTTTTTTGCTTCCTGCACCTTATCAATACAATATTTATTCAAAGCTTCAAACGAGCTTTTTGTTATTGATTTAGTAGCCTGGCTTTTTCCATTTCCGTTTGTTTGTGGCTGGGCTGTTCCGGAAGCTTCATACCATTGTATGAGTTGTGCAGATGTTACAGGGTACGTTTTTAATTGTTCGTAAGCAAACGCCACACCTGGTGTTGAAAGTGAAATGAGCAAACATTCGGGTTCAATGGAATGGTACTGCAATTTTAAATGCAGGTGATCGGCCTCATTAAATAAAGCCTCGCAACCTTCATCAGGCGTTGGCTCATCGGCAGGCTTTGCAGTACGGGGGTATTGTTCTATCCTTATTTCGGCCCACTCTTCTAAATAATAAACATCGGCTCCTTTGCTTTCAAGAAAACTTAATAAGGGAAGGTCTTTATGCAATAATGCTTTAAGCAAATGTGCAGCACCATATGTGGCGTGCATGTTTTCCTTTGCCAATTGCGATGCAATGTGCATGGCTTGTTTAGCTTCTGCAGAAAAGGTGTAATTGGTTAGTGTTGGCATAAGTTTAATTTAATCTCTTTTTATTTACTTTATTCACAACATGCCGTGATGGCGCATATTTTCCCACATCCAGTCGTGTACACGTATTTGTCCCAATTTATCCTGTTGTGGCGTAATTAATGGCTCACTGACACCTTTTATCGGCCCGTATCCAATTCCTTCATCTCTTACAATATCAATTACAACTGTGGTATCAATCAAACTGAATGTATTCATCGTTTTAATAAATATTTTTGCCATTGGTGTAAATTCAGTGGGGTGATCAGACGTCCATTTGATATTGTTAGCTTCTCCTGTAAATGCAACCCCTCCCATTGCACCATGTGTGCAGTAAAAGAATTTTTCTTTATAATACGCCGGCCCCAGGGCATGTGCTGTTCCGGTATTGGAAAATGATCGCCGGGAACCTGCTGTTGGATCACGCCGGGCATGATAAGCCATCTGAACATTTTTGGGTATTACATCCGTGTCTAAAAAGAGTGCCCGGTCAACCGCATCAAATAAGGCAAGGCATTTTATATTTCTGTTCAGGCTGAACCAGGATCTGGCGTAGCTATTATACAACTCTGACTGAAACTGGCTTGCATGCTCGGGACTAATCATGTATGTTCCCCGATCGTATTTAAGCTGCTCATTGGGATTATCTGCTAAATTCTGAATTTTTTGTGCAATAGCTATGGCAATAGTACCCCCTCTGCTATATCCAGCCAGATATAATTCAGGCTTAGATCCATGAGGCAAATTCTGCATATTTTTGCTTATCCAATTTACCGCCTGGTCAACAATATCTTCACATTCCTGACCACTCCAGGTTGGTCCCCTGAAATAAATTTTTGGATAAATAGGTGTTTCTTTTTCAAGCTGCTTTAAAAAACCATTCTCCATCGTTTTTTTATACGTAGAGTCGCTTGATTCACCTGTTCCGTCAATAATCACCAACATAAGCAGAATTGTATTGATTATATAAAATAAATTTTAATTACGAAAATACCAGGTGGTTATTATATGGAGACTGGATGATAAATATTTTACTGCAATAACCTTTTCCGCATTACTTAAAACAAAGCTATCAACAAGTGATGGTAAATTACAAATTGTAACTCAAATAAAAAACTTTCTGATATATTCTTTTGGGTACCTTTTTAAAATAACCCCTCTTTGTTAATACGGCTGGTTATTAAGATATTTTCATCGAATGCGAAAACAAGCCCAAAATCTGTGTCTGTATCCTCACAGATAAATTGCTCAACCGGCCCAAAAAACTCCTTTAATTGCTTTGCATTGCAGGTTGGTAAAAAAATACGCAGTACCCGTGGATCATAAAACCGAAAGAAATAATCTTTATTGTTTTCTGTATTAACTAAAATATGTTTTTTAAGATGGTTAGCTGTTTTCTGTATATCATATTCTGAATGCAACAATATTCCCCAGGATTGGCCCCATCCATTTTTAATATACCAGTCAGCAAATTCCGAATGCTCCTCAAAGCTAAAAAGAAAAGGAAAAACACACGCCAGTTCATTTTCCATCTCACCGCTGTATAAACTTACACAAGATGGATTCAGCGTTTTTGCTTCGTCCAGGTTCTGTTTCAAACGGGCAGCATCTAATATCAGAAACGTATTTTCCATGTGCATTTTTATTACTCCAAATCACAAAAGGATTTGCAGTTTACTATCCAAATCATAAATTTTGATCTTTACTTTTTTCGCTAAATACTTTTATAGTACAGTTTTTAAATTCGTACCAGAATTTATTATTAGTAAAAAACAAACGCAGCACATTATCATCTGCATTTAATTCAAGCTGCAGTTTATATTCATCGTTTGTTGTGTACTCATTATACTTCTTAAATATAGCCAATACTTCCTGTTCATTAAAAGTTATCGTACTTACAAAATTTTTATTACCGATATTTTTCCACCTGTAAATTATTGATTTCATCATACTTCTCTGAACTTTCACAGGTATAGTTCCTGCTGCCAAATCAATAAATTCCTTTTCGCCGTTAAACGTGTTTATCCTGATATTTGTATGGTTGATATTGCCTAACAACAGGGGCATCCAATTATACCTTTCATGATATTTATTCCATAGCGCAAACTTTTTGCGATTATTCTCCAGCCATAATAAGTCATCTTCTTTTAACAATGGCTTTAGCAACTGCTCTATATATTCACTTCGGGTAATGCTTTCATCATCATTAAATCTTTCCCATTCAATTTTTACAATTTTGGCTCTAAAGGTTGCCAATTCCGTTACAATACCATGCCCGGCAGCCCACAAACAAACAAAGCCTTCGGGAGCCATGCCCGTTAACAGGTATTCATAAGTAACCTGTTCATCTGTATCCGGGTGTTTAAATCCCTTTTCAAATAATTGTGCTGTTTTTTCCAGGGGCATTTCAAAACTGCCTTTATAAAACAAATCTTCAGTAAAAGAAAACCAGGTAAGATCAAATTGCGATGGTAAGGAGAATAATTCAGTTTCGGTTAAATTGATTAATCCAATTTCGCCCCAGCCGTTATTGCATATATCGCCTCTGGGTATAAACACGCTTGCCTCATCTGCATTAAAATCAAAAGCCCCATCCATTAATATAACCGGATAGCATTGTGGTGCACAGGTTGTAGGTAACCATTTATATTGACTCATTTTAAAAAATTAAAAATATCAACCCTCTATTATTTTTCTTCTCCTTCTTGTTTCCCCAAAATAAAATACTGAATCGCACCCGGCTTGTGACCATGTATTATTAACTTCTCTGAACAACTGCGGTTGCATGGCCCAAATACTAATCAATCCGCCAAGGATGTCAGTTGTGGAAAAATGTGAGGAAAAATGAAAAAAATGATACCGTAAAAATTTTAGCCATTCATCAGTAGCCGTCATCCAGTATTCGTCTGAGTGCGTATTATTTTCAATACGTGATTTAACCTCCATTAGCAGGCTGCGTACTAAACCGCTACCCATAGGATACCTGGTCAAATCAAAATTCAGGGTATTACTTGCTTTTTCTTTCATAATATGCAGCGGTACCCTGCTATAAAGGTTGCTTATATTTACACGGTTTACAACTACCTGGTTATTGTCGTTTATGAAGATATCATGAACATTTATATCAGGAGCTATTTCAACAACTGAATCATTATACCATCCTAAAGAAATTAAATTGGCTTTTATAATTTCTGCACGTGGGTTGGCTCTTAATCCTGTAATGTCTGGAGGAAAATCAAAGACAATTAAAGCCTCTTCTTTACCATGTCCTTGAGGATTATTGCTATACCCTCCCCCAACATCAGAATGTACACCTGGTAAAAATATCTGAGTTCCTTTACCCGCATTAACTGCACTCTTAATATCTGTAAGCGGAAAATTTAACCTGTGCTCTTCCCCCGCAGCCAGTTGTACAACTTTATCTATTAGGCCTGAACTTAAACAATTTAAGTGCAGTTCGGGAGTATCATCTTCAATACTTGCCAAAGCACGCAAAGTAGGAGATACCGTGCTTTCACGAAATGAACCCACAGTATCAAATAAACCCACAAAAGGTATTTTATGTTCGCTGATAGAAATGCTATATGAATTTGTTAACTGATGAATAAGTGAAGAAAAATGACTGTAGTTTTCCAGAACTCTGTGTACAAAATGCCTGGCAGCTGCTGCTCCCCTGCTAAAGCCAAAAGCATCAATCTCTAATTTTTGAATACGCCTGTTACCAAGGCAGGTATTAACAATACGGTTTTTTACGTGATCTATACAGGCAGTTACCCTGTCAATAATTCCACGTTCACCTGCTCCAAAAGCCATTCCATCATCATCATCTCCTGTATTGTGTAATGTGCCCATTCCTTCAACATACACCGGGAAATGATAATGATTTTCACTATTGTTTAGTTGTAAAGTAGTTGCCAGGCGTGCCACATTTGAATAACTGGCTTCATAACTGCCTCTGTGACCAGCATCCCCCCTTGGTCGGCTTGAGTCAACATTATATAAGTTATTCCCCGTGCCATCTATAAATACGCTAATCCGTATATTTACTGGTGGTAAATCTTCAGTTTCAGTGTGGCTTTCAGAAGAGCATTCCGGCTCTACACCTGTACTGACCCCAGTTCTACTGGCTGAATAGACGATAGCCATAACATGTTCTTTTATTTGAGTACAATATTTTTCAAATTTGTTTCCAAGCCTATTTCAATAAGCTCATACCTTTTTGATTCTACTTCTGTGCAAAAATTATTAACCCGCTTATGCTGGTCAAATTTATAATTACTTAAGATTGCTTCTAATTTTTCATGCAACGGTAACTGCCAGCCAAATTCTATTTTATGGTGCAGCAGTTTTTGAATATTAAGGCCTGAATTGATCTCGTATTCCTCAGCCCAAACAACCATAGCTGAAATTTGCTTTTTTATTTCTTCATCAGTTTTACCTGTTGTCCAGTGGCCGAAGTTTATTTTTAAAAAATCTGTTGTCTGTACCAGGAACTTATCAAATTTATCCTGGTTAAACTGTTCCAACTGGTTTTCCTTAATAATCATATTGCTTATTGTTAAGAATGATGATTACTGTTTTGTGCGCAAACAGGACATGTAAGTGCATTGTGTACCAACGGATCTCCTGTTTCAGCAGCCTGTACCATGTTTACTACCTGTTTAACTGCAATCTGCGAAGGACCAGATAGGTTGGCGGCAATTTCTAGCAGAACCATTAATGGTAATGCCGCCATACTCACACTGGTTTCGCCTATTAATACAGTTGGCAGGCCAAATGAAATCATACCACCATGTGCACACTGATCACCCATACGTGCTGCGGGTTTACCACCTATCAGCACACCGATAGAACCTAAAATAATGGCATCGGGCGGACCAACGCAGGTACAGGTATCGCCCATTACAGCGGCAGGCTGCCCACCTATTAACACAGTTGCGCAACCGGGGCCTACAATTGGCCCACCCACGTGCGGCACAGGCGGCAATCCCGGTGTTACCATCGGGCAAATATGTAAATCACCAACTCTTGCAGCAGGTTTACCCATTAGTTACATAAAATGTTGTCAGGTAAATTAATGTTTAAATCTCAAACGAAAAACTTTCTCCCTTGGTTTTTTTGTTCACTGGTTTCAAAAACAGCTTCCTTGGTAATGCGCTGGGTTTTTAAAGCATTTTTTTCGAATGAAAAAACAAGGGCAAAATTTGGGTCTTCATCTTCGCAGATAAAATGTTCAACAGGGCCAAAGAATTCTTTTAGCTGTTTTTCATCGCAGGTGGGTAAAAATATGCGGAGTACACGGGGATCGTAAAAGCGGAAGTAGAGCTCTTCTTCCTCCTCCTCCTCTAATTCAGTTCTAACGATAATAAATCGTCGGAGATGTTGAATTAGAATATTAAATATT
>JBBQLS010000070.1:0-17260 GCA_038328115.1 Chitinophagales bacterium | reverse complement strand
ATCCTTTAACTGGCTTATAGTCAGGCCCTTTACGGGCAGTTTGCCCAAAACAGGAAAATCAATGATCCCTTCTTTATTAACAAGATACCCGGTTGAATTTGAGCCCCGGAGATCGGCGGTAACTACAGCATTTGCCATGCTGGAGCCAGTTGCCTGGCCAGAGAGTGCGGGCGTATTGTTGCCTAAATTAAAAATGGCCGTAGCCTGCGGGTTTATGCTGTTGACAATAATTTCTATTATATCATCGGGCTCAATATGTGCCTCGTAACTTTCATTAATTGTCTGTGCATATTTTTTTGAAGGGTCATTAATATCCTGGAAATAAGGAATCTTCTTAGAACTAAGGCAGGATGTAAATAATAGCTGTAAACAGATACAGGTTATAATTAAAATGGTGAACAATCTCATAGTTAAAGCATTTAGGGGTACCAATTCAAAATTCAGGCTACAAATATAGAACATTCTTAACCCAACATGAGGCTAATAAGGAATAAAAATTATGATTGCGAAACAAAGCTTCGCTTCCCTCAGTCACATAATGGCTAAGACAGGTATGTGCTATATGTTTTTTGAAAAAAAATAAATACTCCAGGACAGCAATTAAACGAATAAAAATCAAATAGTTAAGAAAGAGTATTATGAATATATAATTGAAGTTTAATGCCTATTAGAGTTTAATATTTTTTTTGCGAATATAGTTCCTTTTTGGTGTGTGGGGCAAAATAGCTCCTGATTGTTAATTGTTTTGTTCAGGCTGATAAAACAGTGCTTGTTTATTTTTAAAAATTCATTATTCTAATAACCGGCTCCCTGATGCCAATTGCCCATTGCTTATTGCCTTTTTGCCAATTGCCTCTTGCCCATTGCCTCTTGCCCATTGCCCACTGCCTCTTGCCCACTGCCCTCTGCCCACTGCCTACCCTTCCACCACCTCCAAATTCCCCTTGTCAAAATACGCACTTAACTGTATTCCCATACTTTCAATCCGCACTTTTGCCTTGTTACCGTTCAGTTCTAATACTATTCCTTTGTAATTCATCAAAAGACCCTGCTTAACCCTTACGGTTTTGTCGGGTTTTAAATCCGTTTTTAAAATCTCAATACTGCCAAACTCATTTAAGAATCGTTTGATCGTATCAATCTCATGATCCCGTATGGTTGCAGGCTTACCCAGCCAATACACAAAATTTACAATCCCGGGTACCTGTAAAACTTTTAATTTCTCATCCTCAGCTACCTGCACAAACACATAGCCCTTGAATAACGGTTCCTGCACTGCTTTCTTACGGTCACTCCATTGCCGCATTACTTTGTTAAGGGGACAGTAATGGCTAATACCCGCCTCATCCAAAAGTGTTGATACCTTTTTCTCCCAACGCGGCTTTGTATGCACCGCATACCAATATGAAGTATTTTTATCCATAATCAAACTCAATCTCTTATCTGAATGAACGCTTTAAAAAGTCCCGCTTGAGGGGCACCAAGCCTCTTAGCGCTGTTAATAGTTTTGCCAAGGGACTTAATCATAATCTCTGAAGAGGGTTCCAAATCCCCCTTAACCGTCAAACCCTTGCATTGATACTTTCATCCTGGGCAGATTCATAAAAATGGCAGGAGTTTTTTGGGCGTTGCTCAGGAACTTTATACCAGTGCTGCCACAAAAGAAATACCTGCGGCATATTTAAAATGGCTGATTACCTGCGTAAACTTTAAATGTATTTTTATATCCATCCGGGTTGGGGTTAGTATATGTTGAAATTGCTGTAAAAATATCAAAACAATATCAAATTGGCAGAATATATAATTGTGAACAGGGATATGGAAAATTACCAGCTTTAACCCGGCTTTTACGGTTGAAATCGTAGCGGGGGTTTCAAATATAAAACAGATAAGGGTTTCAGGTTATTTTTTGGATAAAAGAATAGTAATACCATCACAAGCGTTGCGTTATAAGTCGAACAAATTCAATTGATTAGAATTTTACTCTTTGAAATATTGTAATTGAGTCTGCTGAAACAGTTGATTTATGGGCATTTTTTCAAAAATGGATATACTTAAAATCTGTAAAATTTCGTAGAGGCTCTGGTTAAGCATAAATTTCTTTTTTGCAATGGCTACAAGTACATAAACAAATACAGCAATCCATACTTGGGTTTTCACAGCATTTTCACTTTGTCCCCAAAATGATTTTATTTTTAAATGCTGTTTTATCCATTTAAAAAATAATTCAATTTCCCATCGGTGTTTGTACAACTGTGAGCTAAACCTATAAGGTTTGCAGTTTAGCTCATGTGTGGAGGAAAACCTTATAGCGTTTGTGCAGGGGCTTTCGTAGCCAACCCTATAAGGTTTGCAGTTTAGCTTATGTGCGAAGGAAAACCTTATAGCGTTTGTGCAGGGGCTTTCGTAGCCAAACCTATAAGGTTTGCAGTTTAGCTCATGTGTGGAGGAAAACCTTATAGCGTTTGTGCAGAGGCTTTCGTAGCCAAATCTATAAGGTTTGCAGTTTAGCTTATGTGCGAAGGAAAACCTTATAGCGTTTGTGCAGGGGCTTCACAACTATGTTATTTGCCACTGAAGCACCGAATTGAAGCTGTATTTTTTCTGTGCTTTTGTGCTTCTGTTGCAACCATTCCTCACTATTCTCACGCAGTGAAAATAGAACGGGCATTAATTTGCTCGGTAAAGCAGCGAGTCCGGCGGCCATGCACAAATTCTTTTGTGAAGACCTAAAAACAAAAACAGGGAACGGCTCAAAAGCCATTCCCTGGTATAGATTTTCACTTACTGCTTTCTTATTCCGCCACGTATAAATTCTTTGTCAGCTTGGTATTATCAGGCCGGCTAATCTCCATTCGATAATTTCCACTTGCAAAATTACTTCCCAGTGCTATGCTTTTTATTACATTGCCGCCATTATGGCTAAACTGTTGTGTAAACATTACCTGACCCAGTATATTCACGAGCTTTAAAGAATAATATCCTTTGTCCATGTTGATGAATTGGAGGTTAATTGTTTTGCCGGTTACAGGATTTGGGTAAATATTAATGGCAGCATTATTTTTTGCAACTTTTACACTTACGGTATTACTGTATTTTATTTCACCGGCAGCCCCTATGCTTCTGATACGGTAATAGTTATCCCCCGTAACAGGATTCATATCCAGCCAGCTATAAGAAGCATCACTTCCTTCAGCTCCAATTACAGCCTGCATGGCTGCTTTGCTGAAGGTTGCCCCATCGGTTGCTTTTTCTATTTCATAATTAAGCAGGTTGGTCTGGCTGGTTACTTTCCAGTCAACAGCAATGGCAGCATTTTGCTGGAAGGCTTTAATACTGGTAAAACTAACCGGCAACGGCGTAGTTAACGTAAAAATTATTTTAAACCGGTTTGCAGCCGAAGAAACCGGGTTGGCCGTAACCTCAAAATCTATATCGTTAATCCTGGTTAAATCGAGGTCTGTATTTGTTCCCTGTAAATTATCCTGTAATATGGCTTTTACATCGTTTTGAGCAAGGTCAATAGTACCTATCTGGAACCTGTACTTTTTAATACCCAGGTTAGTTAAACGCAAAAACACGGTATCGTTCCGGCCTATCATCGGGCGGTTTTCTACAATTAAAGACTTACCCTCTCTTAAAGAAGAAACATTTTCTCCAAAATTTCCAATCTTAATAATATCGTCCGAAATATCTGAGCGGTAATCCTCATTGTAACTGATCCTGAATCCATCGGCCAGCGAAACGGCATTGCCTGCATCCGGTACCATCAGGTTTACAATCAGTTGCTGATCATGGGCACCGCCTTGTACAATCGGGTTTACAATAGAAACAGTGCTGGCTTTGGCAGCTTCGGTAAGTACCACACTTGCATTTGCCCCGGTTGCTTTCAAAAAGAATCCCTGGCCTGAATGTATATAACGTATGGTTGGATCAACCACTGCCCCACCCAGTACTACGGGTGTTTGCTGGTAGGTATTGGGGGCAGTTCTTTGCACCAGCCTGTATCCGCCCACGCCAAAATTTCCGGCTAGCGTCGGGTCCCACAGGTAGTAACTCTGGTTTAAATTAGCAGTACCTGCAATTATTTCAAAATCTATCGGTGAAGGGTAAGGATTACCCAGCAAGGTATAACCGGTTCCTGTTGCAGATACCGTTACGGCAGCCTGCGTTCCTTGTTTGATGGTTCCGGTAGTTCTTAATACGGTTGGCGCATGTAACGCATTGCCACTGGTGGCAAACCTGTCGCCCCGAACAAATAACATATATGCCGGAAAAACCGATAATAAAGTGGTATTTGTATTAGCCAGTGCTCCATTCCACGACGGTCCGCCGGCACCGCCCTGCACGTGCGTTAGTATGGATGAACTGCCTGAGCTGGCATCAAAACCATTTGACCCATTATAGAGGTTTGAAGTGATATTTGTACCGAGATTTGATGAATTTACACCAGCCTCCTGCCATGCCTGCCGGATAGTTTGCGACCCGGTAACAGGTGCAGACAATAAACGCCATGCCCGGTGGCCAACATCAGAAATATAACGTTCTACGGTAACATTGCTGGCACCGCTTAAAGTACTGCCGGTAAGGTTGCCAATACGGGCAGTTCCGCTGATGGTTGATTTAAGGGTAAGGTTCTGTGCATTCAGATCAAGCGTTGCTGTAGTTAAGCCAATGGCTCCATAAACATCCAGGTTAGTTCCCAAAGTAGCACTGGCTCCAGTATTTAAAGTAAGATTGTTTAATGAACGGGTAGCCGCTGAAGTTTGTGTAAAATTCAGCGTTCCGGCTGCAGCATTAATTACAATATTTCCGGTTTGGGCAGCAGTTATTGTACCTGTACCTGCTACTGCACCATTCAGTGTAAGTGTATTCCCCGCTATATCAAGTATTGACGCTGCATTTAGATTAAGTACACCTATATCAGCCGCACTTCCTAGTTTTATGGTACCACCGTTGTTAATAGTAAGATTAGCCAATGAACGGGTAGCGGCTGAAGTTTGGGTAAGATAAAGTGTTCCACTGGTAGCTGATGTTTCAACAGTATGAGATCCTAGCTCTTTATTAATGGTAATGCTTGAACTTGCAGAGCCGGTAATAGTACCTGTTCCGGATATGTTTCCGTTAATAGTAAGATTAAAATTATTCAGATTAAGCACCGAGCCTGCATTGATAATTAACTTGCTGAACTTTGTATTGCCGGTTAATACAGGCTGGCTACCAGTGGTAGCAATAGTTACTTCCGAGCCATCAACCGGAACCGCACTACTTAACCAGTTGCCGGCTGTGCCCCAGGTACTGTTGGTAGCACCTGTCCACGTAAAACCATTTAAGGTCGGATCTGCCGTGGGAACAGGGCCGGTTGATAAAGTTCTGGCACTGTCATCATAAACAGCAGCTGTTGGTGTAAAGGTAAGATTATACACAAGCCTGTTCCCCGGAATTGAATCGCTCATTCCATTACCTGCATAAGATAATTTTCCGCCACCCCAGTCAAAAAATGTGATGGTAGTATCTTTGCCGGATGCTGTAAAACGAACAACAACCGGACCACGGAAATAGCTTACATTATTGGTGGCACTCTTGGTTTGTGTTCCCATCGATAACACCAGTTTATTTGCTGAAGGACTGTTCCATTTTACAGTATTGATTGGATTTCCGATACCACCTGCCGCAGAGGCAGCAGCACCTGATCCGCCTACGTAGTCTTTAAAGAAGGGGTCAATATCTAATCCTAAGGCCTTATTAAAATAATTTCTCAGGGTGTCTGTTGTTGCAGATTTGTGGGCTCTGCTGGTTTGATAATCGGTAAGAGCCTCGTAAAACTTAGTATCGCCACTTAAGGCTCTTAACATGGCTACAACCACACCGCCCCTGTCGTAAACAGAACTGCCATAGGCAGAATTCCACAATGCAGAAGTATTGCAACTACTGTTGGGTATCCAGGCACTCACAGTTTCTGCAAGGCCTTTGGTTTTATTGGTTTTACGGTTATTAAAAGCCGACACAGAATTATTGGCTACAAGTTCATAATATAAGGCTTCGCCATAGGATGCAAAACCTTCGGCAAGCCAAAGATCATTCCAGGTAGAAAAACTTACATTATCTCCAAACCACTGGTGCATAAGTTCATGTGCTAATATGGTAGAACTCGTCATGGATGCCGTACTTATTCCCGAAAAAGTCTGGTGTTCCATTCCCCCGCTGAAACCAAATTCATAAAAACCGTGCTTTTCATTTTTGAAAGGATAATCCCCGAATTTACTGCTGAAAGCCGCCAAAGTAATATTCTGTTCATCCAGTTTAGCCAGCATGCCGTTAACGGTACCTGCCGATTTTCCTTTAAAAAGATTATAAACCACCGGTATAGTGGTACCGTTTACGGTAACGTTACGGTAATATCTGCTGTATTTTGCTACCCCTACAGCTACCAGGTACGATGCCATGGGATAACGTGTTTTAAATTTAAAAAGCCTGCTGGAATTTGCGCCGCTGCCATAGAATGTGGAGGAATCAATTAAAACACCGTTGCAAGCAGCCCAAAAAGTGTCGGCGGCAGCAGTGGCTGCCCAGGGTACACTGATGGTTATATCCATAGAGTCAATCTTATCCTGCATATCTGCCTTACACGGCCACCAGTCACGATCTTCATACGACTCTGATAACGTGTAGATGTAATTTCCGGCACCGGCATCACTTGTTTTCTGGTACCCAACTGCACCGGGTGGTATATCAACCGCCGGCGGCGGGCCTTTGTAGTAAATAGTTACCGAATCAATGTAATTATTAATAAGCGTTGTACCCAGCGTAATGGTAATGATATTACCGGTGCGGTTTATATTGCCTGTAGCCAGTTTGGCTCCGCGAAAGTAAACCGAATCAGTAACCAGCACACTGTTCATATCAAATGAAACCGATGTTACACCCGCAACAATGGTTTTAAAGTTGGTTTGCACCGAACCCTTGATATATTTAGTTGATGAATCCGGGTTAACACGCCAGAAAATTTTGTGATAAATAACATCAATATTGGCACCGGCGCCATTTGTACCACTTGAATTCTGAGGGTCCCCTCCGCCAAAATTATTACTGCTTGGCGAACTGTTTGTTGTATTACGGTAATGTACCGGGTTATGATTCTGGCCAATGGCCAGGTTACTTAAAAGCAAAACTAAAGCGGTTGCTAGGCATAGAGATTTTCTCATCAGGATAAATATTTTTCTATTGGATATTATTTTTTTACTACACCAGTGTAGTTATTGTTTGATTATACGTATTTTCTCAGGTTTTAGTATATAAAAACGGATTGAAGTTTATTTTTTTTTACTTGCTGCGTAATATCATCCTTTTTAAAGACCCGTTTTTGGGGTTTTTACCACGTAATAGTACCGTAAGGAATATCTAAAAACAGGTGGTTATATCCTTAAATAAACCTGGTTCAATAATAATACCAAACTGAATTTCATTTTGGGCCCCGTCCGACCGGGTCAT
This sequence comes from Chitinophagales bacterium, assembly GCA_038328115.1. GTDB lineage: Bacteria > Bacteroidota > Bacteroidia > Chitinophagales > Chitinophagaceae > Ferruginibacter. The sequence continues at coordinate 9,769 of JBBQLS010000070.1, read as the reverse complement.
CCGGGCGGGCAATGTAGCCAGGCTGAAATTCAAGCCAGGCTTATGTGCGGCTGGATTTTGATAAATACCGATTGGACTGATTACAAAGTCACATCGGTATAAGTAGTATTTCACATCGGTATGAACTATTTTGAATTCAAAAAATATTCTGAACGGCTTGGCTGTGAAGGATTTGGAAGCCACAGTAGATTTCAACTGCAAAATCTGGGTTAAATAATATATGTCCGTTCTTTATTTACCGGGGGCTATTACTACAGTTCATGTAAGCAAATTGTTGCCTGCAGTTAATGATACAGTAATACCAAACTGAATTTCATTTTAGGCCCCGTCCGACCGGGTCATCCGGGCGGGCAATGTAGCCAGGCTGAAATTCAAGCCAGGTTCATGTGCGGCTGGCTTTTGGTAAATACCGATAGGACTGATTACAAAGTCACATGGTATAACCGGTTAGCCAATAGTGAAAGTAATGGTATTGCTGCCACCGGATAAAATACTTCCTGCAGCAGGTATTACCTTACGGCTGATGGTTTGTGAAAACGCACCGGCAACAAAACAGGTTATTATAAGTAATAAAAATCTTTTTTATTTTTTCCCTTTTATTAAAGAGGATTTGCATTATTGAACCTGGGTAACTGTAAAGTAAAAAAATTGAGCAGCAGGATCAATCGCTGTACCATATACCAGGTCAAACCTTACTTCCACGGTATTAGCTGCCGATACCCTTGCCCAGGAAATGATAAGTCCGTTGTTAAGGGCTGTGGTGGGTGAAACACTTACGGTGCTGCCCAAAGCAGCTCCGGGTATTGTAAGTGATTGCGTGTAACCTGCTCCGGGCGAAATGAGCGGGATATCGATGTTTAACACTTTGCGGAGTGTACCGTACCAGCCGGTTCCGGTTGATGTTTCCAAATAGCCTCCGTTTTCTGTATTGTACCTCATCATACCCGTTACCTGGGTTACCGGCCGTTGTGCTGTTCCACCTGTGGGAATGATCATTGAAGTGGTATTATTGATATCGAAGAAGGCACGGGGTGCTGTTGCAGTTCCGGAAAACACACTGGAATCTCCAAAGCGGTTGCGGCCCTGGTTTGTGTACAAAGCCCAGTTGCCATTTGCAGCACCGGCAACTCCCCCCAGGAAAATGCCATAGGCTGCCCCATCAACCCTGTATCCAAGCCCTGATGCTGGATTGAGTGAACCTAAAGTGCCCAAATAGCCGTAGAGATTACCTTTAACACGGCCTGTGGACGCAGATGACCTGGTAACGGAATTATAAACACCATACATTTGTCCAACATCGCCGGTGGAAGCAGTCCCCAAATTGGTTTGATTGTAAACACCATACATCAGATCGGTTTCACCCACACCATTATTATAGGTCTGGTTATATAATCCGCTTAGCTGATAACAGGTATCCTGCCCGGCATGGATAGCAGCATTTCTTATGCCGTAAGCAACATCTTTTTGTGTGGCAGTAGGGTTGATAGTTGTTACTGAATATATACCGGTATAGCCGCCGGCAAACTGGTTGGAGGCATTGTTGACCTCATAAAAAACACCCAATGTATTGGAGTTTGCAGACGTGCTGTCCGCATTTTTTGATGCCGTAGCTTTAAATGTGTATTTAGAGCCAAAATCCACTGCCTGTAAATTGGATCCCATGCTGTTGGTATAAGTGGCTTTATCGGCAAAAAGAAATTTATGACGGAGGGTGTCATAATAAACGGTATCCTGTACCAGTAAAGCTTTTACAAAATTTACCCTTTTTGTTGCCGAATCATATTTCCATTCCGTAGAATCATTGGGGAGGGTTTGCCAGCTGTTTTGCTGAAAAAAATTCAACCGGTTACTGCTGTTGTTATAGATTATTAATCCATTTGCCGGCGAAGCGATGGCATTACGTTGCGTAGAATCCATCCTGGGGGGTAAAAACCCCCTGGTTGTTGAACTCACATCCAGTTGGGCAGACGGTAGTGGCGTAATGGTGCCTATACCTACCTGGGCGTTGGCAGAAAATGTAATAACCAATAACAGGGAAATTAATAACTGTTTCATGTATTTTAATTTAAAATTTTATTGACCGGGTTTTGCCAGAAGGGCAAATTGAATAACTATAACACATTGCCCGATCTGCTCTTAATTAATAACCCGGCCTGATCTGTCAGAATAAAATGACCGGGGGTGTATGTATCTGTTTTAATCTCTTATAGCGCAATACAAAAAATCATTAAAATTGATCCACTGCTGATACAAATGAAATACAATGTACAAAAATTAATGAATCCTGTCAATACCCAACACTATTAGTACCTGTTTTGGTAAGACGCTTAATTCGGGCAACTAAAAAATGAACAATCAAATAGTTGTTAACCGGCATAGGCTAAGGTAAAGAAAAAAGTACTCCGTAGAACGGCCTGTTCCACACCCTTGCGCAAATCTTTGGTGGAGACAAGCCTGAAAAGATTATATGTTTATATCAGGCTGCAATTCATTTTAGGCGAATGCAGCTAAGCTGAAATTCAATCCAGACCTTTGTTTCGTTGGTTTTTGCACGCAGGACCTGTGGAGTAAATACCGATTGAACTAATCCCAAATATAATTTCATTACAGGCCAATGTGTACAGGCTGAAATTATGGGCGAAGGCCTGGTGCGGGGGGATTTGGTAAATACCGGCTGGACTAATTACAGAGTATAATCGGTATAATACCAAACTGAATTTCATTTTGGTCCAATGTAGCCAGGCTGAAATTCAAGCCAGGCTTATGTGCGGCTGGATTTTGGTAAATACCGATTGGACTGATTACAAAGTCACATCGGTATAACTACAAAATCCAATCGGGATTAATCGTTTTTAAAACTTCATACTTTTATATTCAACGCTTTAATAAACCTGCCATTGCTACAACAAAAAAAGGAACAACCTCCCGGTCATTCCCTTTTCATAATTTTATAATTTTTTATTTAGCGGCATCAATCACCAGTGCCTTTATTAGTTTACTATGGTCGGGCCTAATAATTTCCATGCGGTAACTGCCTGCGCTTACCTGTTTGCCCATATCAATTGTATAAAATGTTGATGTTCCGCCGTGTGTAATACTGCGGGTAAATACAACCTGCCCCATACTGCTTATCAGCCTGAGTTGATAAACTCCCGCAGCAGCATCGTTAAACTGCATGCCAATGCTTTGCCCTGTAACCGGGTTAGGGTAGATATTGATACCTTTTCCGCCGATGGTTACATCAGCCTTTTTATCGCCAAATACAATGCTGAAACGGTCTGGCGCAGCCGATGCAGGATCAGCCGTAATACTGTAGTCATAATCATTGTTACCCCGAAGGTCGAGTTTTGTACTGGTGCCCAGGAATTTATCCTCTAGCCTGGCTGGAATATCAGTTTGTACAAAATCAAAGCCTTCTATCTTAAGCCGGTATTTTTTTATACCCGTGTTGGCTGTAAACAAAATAACGGTTTCCCCTGCACTGATCATCGGCCTGTCTTCCAGTATCAGTTTGCGATTGTCCCTCATCAAATAAATATTCTCTCCAAAATTGGATATCTTATCGGCGTCATCACTGGCATCCATTTTATAGGCAGCGTTATACCGTATCCTTATTCCATCAACCAATGATTCATCATTGCCCGTACCAACAATATACAGGTTGGCGGTTATCTGCTGGTCATTAATGCCATTAGGAGTGGGTGGCACTATTGCCGTTAAAGCAGCTTTGTGTGCTTCTGTAAATGCCACACTGGCATTGGCCCCGGTTGTTTTTAGCATAAATGCCTGGCCCGAATTGATATACCTTAATGTATTATCACTGCCCGTTGTTGGCGTAGCAGTGTAAGTGTTCACACCGGTCCTTGTCACCAGCCGGAAACCTCCAACGTTATGGTTGCCGGCTAAGGCAGCATCCCAGATATAGTAGGACTGGTTGAGATTGGCCGTTCCGGAGAACAATTCAAAATCGATTGGAGACATAAAAGGGTTACCGACCATTGTATATCCTATACCGGTTGATGAAACAGTAACAGCCGGCTGTGTACCCTGGTTTAATGCGCCGGTGGTATGCAATGTGGTTGCACTGGTGGCAATAGGGGTTGGTAAAGTGGCTGTATAACTTCTGTCGCCACGCACAAATAACATATATCCCTGGTTGGATGACAGGGTTGTAACATTGGTATTTGGCATAGTATATACCCAGTTAGGGCCCGCCTGGTTATAGGTGGCTATGGATGATAAATTGTTATTGGTTGCATCAAACCCATTCGGAAAATTGGTAGAAGTGATCCAGGTGCCTGATCCTGCTGTATTAACACCCCCTTCCTGCCAGGAATTGAAGATGGTTTGTGTACCGCTTACCGATTTACCGCTTAGTAAATGCCAGGCCCTGTGGCCCGCATTGGCGATATAGCGTTCTACGTTTACATTACCCGAAATGGTTCCGGTTGAATTACCGATCCTTCCGGTACCGGATGCATCAGATTGTATAGTAAGGCCGTTACTGCTTACAGTTAGTGTGCTGCCGGTTACTACCAAAGTTCCTCCGGGGTTAACAAAGGTTTGATCCGTAGTAACATTGGCGGTAACTGTTACCGTATGTCCGCTTCTGATATTGATACTATTGGCATTCGCATCGGGCGTAAGTGATGACGGGCTCACCAATCCGGACGAAAAATCTGAAACAGGCGAACTTTCCCAGGTTGCAGGCGAATTCCAGTTGCCGGATGTTACAGTACGAAAGTAATCAGTTGCTATAGGAAGGTGCGTTGACCATAAACCACGGCCATGTGTAGCTGCAATCAACGTGCCGTCTGCAGACCTGTATTTAAGCATATCAGTCCGCACTGTAGGGAAAGTAGTGTTGGCTGTCCAGACGGTAGTAGTACCATTGATCAGTGTTGTTTCCCAAACCCCGGTCTCTGTTCCCAGTATGGCCTTGGTATTATCACCGGGATAGAACATACACCAGCGAACCGGCATATCCGGCAGGTTAACGCCGTTATTATCCAGTGAGGTCCAGTTAGTGCCGCCATCTGAACTTACCCATACACTGGCAACACCATAGTTAGAAAAACTGGTGATCATATTGCTCTCAGTAGTACCGAAATTGATACAGGAAACTGTACCTCCAGGAAGTCCTGTTGAAATATTTATACCTGCCGCACCAGATGCCACAACATTGGCCCCATCAATATAAACCACCTTGCCCCCGTTGGTACCAAAATACACCCGGTTGGCGGTAGTTGGGGCTACAGTTACAGCCGACACCTGTGCACCGGCAAAATTTGTGATACTGCTTACGATAGAAGCCCCCGCCGGGAAAGCGGGGGTACCTCCTACAAAATAATCACCTGCAGGAGTTGTGGTTGCAGTTGTCCACCTGAAAAATTCACCGCCATCCCCGCCGGCATAAATAATTTTATTGGTATTGTCATAATCCAGCGGATTGATAAAACTGCCGAAATAAGAGGCCGCTAAATTTGTACCCTTGTAAAAACCAACCCCGCTCCAGGCAGCGCCGCTATTTGTACTCCTGTTAAAAACATTAAAAACATAATTGCTAAACTGATTGGCCGGTGTAAGCTGGTCTATCACCACGCCACAACCATCACCACCGGTCACTTCTACCGTGCTGCTTAGCCCCGGATTGCTGAACTGATGACCGCCATTATCCTGCGCCCCCGCCAAAAAATAATTGGTGGTATTTGGATGTATAGCACAGCTATAAAACTGTTTTATACGCAACCCTACATTACGGTCCCGGATCGTTACTCCTTTATCGGAAGAAAAATGGAGACCACCATCACAACCAAATAATAATTTATTGCCGTTATCGTACCACAACACCTTATGGTTATCGGCATGAACGTATTGCCCCGATGTCCCAACCCAACTTGATATCTTGGTCCAGCTGGTGCCACCATTGGTTGTTTTCCAGGTATCGAGCCCTCCTACGATACAACTATTGGTCGGATCAGAGGGATCAATATCTACGGCCAATGCATACCAGGCCTGCTTACTCGCCCAACCTGCTGTTGGCTGGCCGCCGGTTGCCGCCCAGGTTACCCCACCATCTATGGATTTATAAATAGTGGCTACCTGAGCTGAAGTATTGCTGGGTAAGGCATAAAGTACATTACCATTACAACCTAATTCTACCCGGCAATTAGCGCCGCTGGGATAAGGGAATGCAGTGGTGGCAGCAACCCAGTTACCTGCCGATGTTGCGGTGGTGGTAGTTGACGGGTTATCTGTAAACCGGTACATACCTGTACTGGTATTTCCAAGACCTGTAGTAACATGCAATCTTCCCGTTGAACTTAATTCAAGGTCTGCGATCCTGACATTTGAACCTGCGGGAGTAATATTAATCCAGGTGGTCCCTCCATCAATAGATCTTAGCAAGCCATTAGCTTCAAAAGTATTGGGTCCTGTTCCCAGATAAATCCTTCCCGCTGCATCACAAATAATCCTGGTACAGGTAAAACCTGATGTATTTGCCAGTTGTGCCCAGGTTACACCATGGTCGGTGCTTTTAAAAACACCGTTACCTCTAACGGCATCACCATTGAAGTAACCCTCGCCGGTACTAAAATACATGACACTGGGGTTACCCGGCTGTTGGGTAATATCAGAAATGGCCAGGTTATTAAAAAAATCATTTACAGGCGTCCAGGTGGCCGGGCTTAAAGTAATATCGGTTGTTTTCCATAAACCCCCATCCACTCCCCCAATCCAAACTGTTTTACCGGTGGCATCAGCATTATCAACCCAAATAGCCCTTATTCTGCCAGAAGCAACACCTCCGTTGGCTCTTGTATTACCGCTTGATGGACCCACCACATCACTAACCGGACCACGTTCTGCCCAGCCTGCACCAAAAGATTCGGTGCTGCCCGGCCCAAACCCCGCTGAAGTCTTTATTTCAACGGTTTTTTGCAGAGCTGTCATATATTTCTCCCGGGGCACTTTGCCAGTTGCAGGATCCTTGGTACGCTCAAATTCAAACTGGGCAGCTTTATCAGGGCCATCGTACATATCATTTTCCCGCCCCGCTTTATTTTCAGATAATGCTTCAGGTTTCTGAGGACGTGTTGAAACACAACCTGAAATTACCAATAAGCAAAAAATGAGGCTGTTTCTTACCAATTTAATGGCAGTTTTGGTAGCTATTTTCATTGCAGTATAACTTTAAGTAACAAAGTTTACTAATATTTTTTGAATTCCCAAAGAGAAATTTCTTTTCACGTGCAAGTGCCTGTTCCTGAGCCGGATGTGGCAATACACGCCGTACCGTTGAGCTGTACCTTCCAAAAACAGCGGGGGCAACTGCAAATGCTTTCGGCAGCAATAAAATGTTGAACCCGGATTTTGCAGTTGAAATCGTAGCGGGGGTTTCAGGTTATTTTTTGGATAAAGGAATAGTGAACTATTTTGAATTCAAAAAATATTCTGAAAGGCTTAGCTGTGAAGAATCTGGAAGCCGCAGTAGATTTTAACTGCAAAATTTGGGTTGAATTACAAATAGGAAATAACAAACAACAGGCAAAATAACAAACAAGGAATGCTGAATGTAGAAGCCCCACTCCGATCATCATGCTACATTCCTTGTTCCTTGTTCAATATTCAAAAAGTCTATTTTCGCTGACAATAAAATTTTGTATTACAAAAAAGAATTACAAAAAAGAAACAAGGAATGCTGAATGTCGAAGCCCCACTCCGATCATCATGCTACATTCCTTGTTCCTTGTTCAATATTCAAAAAGTCTATTTCAAATCCTGTCCTGAATCCTCATGATGCTTCTTCCTGCCTTCCCTCTATTTCTTCACCCCCATAAACCGCACCCGCTGCCAGCAATAAATTCAAACCTCCATCAATGGGTGCATCGGGCCCGCCGCCATGTTCCTGCACTATGACAGGCACCGGTACCATAAAAAAAGCGATCACCTTATTGCCCAAAAAGAGATACTGATTTAAAGATTTTCTTACTCTTTATTTTATTTCTTAAAAATAAAAAGCATTTCCATCAAATCAGGTGGAAACGCTTTCAGTTTTTATCAGTTTGTTATAACAACAGCCCTTACCCATCTGCTCTTATCAGGTTTAATAATCTCCAGTTGATAGGTGCCTGTTGCAATACCCGGGTTTAATACTACCGGCTCTGTAACATTGCCACCGGCATATACTATCTGCTGTGTACTCACTGCTACCCCATTTGTATTTATCAGCCTCAATTGGTAAGTACCCTTATCCATATTGGTAAACAGCACATTAATGGTTTTGTTTACAACCGGATTTGGATAAACGGTTATATCGCTGCCGGCATTTTTTACAGCCGCTTTTACCACCGTGCTGTATGTTATTTCGCCCGCCATGCCGGTACTGTGTATCCTGTAATAGTTAATGCCGCTTACCGGATGCTGGTCCACCCAGCTATAACTCCCATTACTGCCAGCGTTAACCGCTCCCACGTTTAAAAAATCAGTGCCGTTGGATGATCTTTCAATGTCGTACCGGGCAACTTCTTTATCATCCGCTGCTGTCCACTGCACCTGAACATTATTATACCCGGGTAAAGCGCTGATACCGGTAAAATGTACGGGCAACGTTCCATACGTAACAAAAATGATCCTGAACCGGTTGCTTGCCTGGGAGGCAGGATTAGCGGTAACACTAAAATTAATACTGCTGGTATCCCCATTCAGACTGATTACCTGGTGTTTCTCAAAGCAGGCATCCTGAATATAAGCGACCATGTTCTGGCCAAAGCTTTTTGCATACATTTTAAGCCGGTAATCCCGGATGGTTGTATTCGTTATACGAAGAAAAACGGTATCCATGGATATGATCGGTGGCCGGCGCTCTACAATCAGTTCTGTATTTTCCCGGTAAGAAGATATGTTCTCGGCAAAATTATTCATCTTAACTGCATCATCGCTGATAGATTTTAAATAACCTGTATTAAACCGCATACGTAAACCGTCAGCCAGTGCTTCCACATTGCCGGGTAACACAACCATCAGGTTAATCAATAATTGCTGATCAGGAATTGGCGGAGTAAGCAAAGAAGCAGCATGCACTTCTGCAGCAGGTTTACCGGTTTTACCGGCCTTTAAAACCGGGGTTGTTATCAGTAAAAGTAACAGGGGACTTAATAAAGTACGGGCATGCCGTAAAGCGTGGCTTTTCATAGATGGTAGGATTAGGATATTATAAAAAAATTAACAATACAAAGGAAATACAGTAAAAGAAAAAAGGATGTAGTTTATTTATTTCAAATGCTGTCGGCTTCCTTTTATAAAATAGGTAGAAAAAAATCTACATTTATAGTTATAATACCAAACTGAATTTCATTTTAGGCCCTGTCCGACCGGGTCATCCGGGCGGGCAATGTAGCCAGGCTGAAATTCAACCCGGATTTTGTAGTTGAAATCGTAGAGAGGGTTTCAAATACAAAACAGATAAGGGTTTCAGGTTATTTTTTGGATGAAAGAATAGTAATACCATCTTGATTTATAAAATAGACCGACCTGTCCCGATTTTTCGGGAAGGTCTATGAGTAAATCTTAGATGGTATTATGCCGACCTGTGCCGATTTTTTCGGTATGGAAAAATTATTGGGCTTATAATAAACCGCTATCAAAACTACTAAATAGGTAAGAATCCTTTCGATAATTTCATCACGTCATCTTTTTGTAAGTGATATTTTAGTAACGCATTAGTCAAAGTATTTTCGACATCATCAAGACTATTGAATATTATATT
>JBBQLS010000069.1:0-17322 GCA_038328115.1 Chitinophagales bacterium | reverse complement strand
AAATACACCGGTGCAGATCCCATTTTGATTGACACTGATCCCGAAACCTGGCAAATGGATATTGATTTGCTGGAGCAATTTCTTACAGAAGAAACTGAACAACGCAACGGCGTTTGCCATTATAAAAAAGATGGCCGAAGAATACCGGTTTTAATGCCGGTGCATGTGTTGGGTAATATCTGCGATATGGATAGGTTAACAGCTTTGGCTGCAAAATATAATGTAACAGTTGTTGAAGATAGTACCGAAGCATTAGGTTCTTACTACAAAGGGAAACACGCCGGTAGTTTTGGTTTGATGGGTACATTCAGTTACAACGGTAATAAAATAATTACCACTGGTGGTGGTGGAATGATTGTTACCAACGATGAAGCCCTCGCAAAAAAGGCCAAACATTTAACTACCCAGGCCAAGAGTGATCCTTTTGAATATATGCATGATGAGATTGGCTACAACTACCGCCTGGTAAACGTTGCAGCTGCCATGGGCGTAGCGCAAATGGAGCAACTGCCTGGGTTTATAAAACGCAAGCAGGAAATAATGGCGTTTTATAAAAATGGATTGCAGGGCGTTGGCGATATTAAATTTCAGGAAGTGAGTGCAGATGTAAATGCCAATTGCTGGTTACCAACCATCATGACGGAGAAGCAAAAAGATGTGCTTAAAATTTTGAATGATAACAAAATGCAAAGCCGCCCTTTTTGGGTGCCTATGAATCAATTACGGATGTTTACCAGCAATATTTTTTATAACAAAACCAACCAGTCTGATTTTGTTTATCAGCATTGCTTAAGCATACCTTGTTCAACAAATATTACTAACGAAGATTTAAAAGCTGTTTGCGATAAGATTAAAGAAGTGTTTTAAGAAACGTTGCCTGTTGTTCGTTGAGTGTTATCGATAGAGAATGCTGTTTTACCTGGAGCCGAACAACGAACAACCAGCAACGAACAACATTGAACTATGTACAAATTAATAAAGCGACTTACCGATATACTGATTGCAGGCATTGCATTGATTATTTTGTCCCCGTTACTAATTCCTTCCATTATTATTTTATTACTAACCGGGGAACACGAGGTTTTTTATTTTCAAAAAAGAATTGGCTATAAAAACCGGCTTTTTAATATCTGGAAATTTGCCTCCATGATGAAGAATAGTCCGAATATGGGCACGGGGGAAATTACTTTACGTAACGATCCCAGGGTTACCAGATTTGGTAAGATATTACGCATGACAAAGATCAACGAGCTGCCTCAAATCATCAATGTTTTTAAAGGCGATATGAGTATTGTGGGCCCCAGGCCATTGATGTACGTGAGTTTTAAGCAATATCCCGATGAAGTGCAGCAAAAAATCTACAATTGTAAACCAGGTATGACGGGTATTGGTTCTCTCATTTTCAGAGATGAAGAAAAGATTGTTTCAGATGCACCAGACCCCCAGGCGATGTATAAATATATCTACCTGTACAAAGGTAAATTGGAGCTTTGGTACCAGGCACACGCATCATTATACACCGATTTCATGATCATATTCCTTACAGCATTGTCCATACTATTTCCGCAAAATAATCTTACAAATAAGGTCTTTAAAGATTTGCCGGAACGTCCTTTTTAAGGCAATTCAGTAAATCTGTTAAACTATTTACCGGCTTATTTAAACAATTTTAGCCTGTAGTTGTATTATGCTTATACAAAACCGCCACTATGCATTCGTTTACCATTAAGGATCTTGAAAACCTATCTGGAATAAAGGCCCATACCATTCGTATATGGGAGCAACGTTATTCTTTCCTTAAGCCAAGCCGCACGGGAACCAATATCAGGTTTTACAGTAATGATGAATTAAAGAAACTGCTGAACGTTGCACTATTGAACAAATTCGGGTTCAAAATATCTCATATTGATAAAATGAACCAGCAGGAAATTAATGATAAAATACTTTCTTTAAACCAGTTGGAGGCCTTGCAGGACAGAATTGTAAATACGCTTATACAAAATATGGTTGACCTGGATATTGATGCTTTTGAACAGGTGCTGGATGATTTTATTGCTACTAAAGGAATTGAAAAAAGCATTTCACAAATCATATTTCCCTTCCTCGAAAAAATTGGCATACTCTGGCTCACCAATCATATAAACCCGGGCCAGGAGCATCTGGTAACCAACATTATACGACAAAAATTAATTGTGGGTATCGATAGTGTAAGAACTACTGTTAAGATAAATAAATCTGTTTTATTGTTTCTTCCAGAAACAGAATATCACGAACTGAGCCTGCTGTTTATGAATTACATGCTTAAGAATAAGGGCGTAAGTACTATTTACCTTGGCTGTAGTATTCCATTAAAAGATGTTGAATACCTGGTTCAGCTAAAAAAGCCCGATTACATATACACTCACTTAACAACAGTAGGGCAAAAATTCAATTTTGATAAGTTCATAATTAACCTCAGCAAAAGCTTTCCCAAAACACCAGTCATCATCTCCGGACAGCTTACAAATACCTACGAAAAGAAGATTTTGCCACCCATTAACTTCAAAAAGTCTTATGCAGAAGTGATGGAATTCCTTGCCGGATTTTAATATTGGGTATTATTTTATTATCTATCACATGGAATTACAAGGACTTTTCATTTTGTTTAACAAAATTAAAAAAAAAGTAAACAAAAAAGACGATTATTAAATCTAAAGTGTTTAACTTTGCGTATAATTAGTTAAACACAATAACATGTCCACAATAGAATTCAATCAATCACTGATAAGTAACACAGAGTACCTGAAGCCTTTTGCCATGACTTTAACGAGGGATATGGAAGCTGCAAAGGATCTTATTCAGGAAACCTTATACCGGGCGCTGGCCAATCGGGAAAAGTACAACGCAGGTACCAACATCAAAGCCTGGATGTATACCATCATGCGTAATATCTTTATCAATAATTACAGGCGCAGCGCCAAGCAAAATACCATTTTCGATAATACTCCCAACGATTTCTTGCTCGATTACAATCAGTTTACAACAGCCAATGCAGCAGAAACTAATCTTACTTTAAAAGAAATTAAAGAGGCTGTTCACAACTTGCCGGAAATATTTAAGAACCCATTTGAATTGTATTTTGAAGGCTATAAATACCACGAAATTGCCGAAGTACTTTCTGAGCCACTGGGTACCATCAAAAGCCGCATTCACTTTGCCAGAAAATTATTAAAGCAGCAACTAACAAGGTTTTAATTTTTAAATAATACCCACTGGTACTGTTTTCTATTAAATTCAATACCTTATTTTCGCACATTGAAAAAAGCAGTAATTATAGGAAGCGGCTTTGCAGGCTTATCATCAGCCTGTTTTATGGCCCAGGCCGGATGGGATGTAACCGTGTTGGAAAAGCAAGCCATGCCTGGTGGACGAGCAAGGCAGCTGAAAGAATCGGGGTTTACTTTTGATATGGGGCCAAGCTGGTATTGGATGCCAGATGTGTTTGAGCGGTTTTTTAGTTGCTTCGGTAAAAAAGTATCTGATTATTATATATTAGAGAGGCTGGACCCATCATACCGTGTTTACTGGAATGATGGACCTATGGATATTCCGGCCGATTACGATGAATTAAAAAAGTTATTTGAAAGTATAGAACCCGGCAGTGCGGTAAAGCTTGATAGTTTTTTGAAGGAAGCAGTTTATAAATACGAAGTGGGTATTAATAAGCTGGTTCATAAACCTGGCCAGTCATATGCAGAGTTTTTAGACTGGGACCTGGTAAAAGGTGTTTTTAAGCTGGATGTGTTTACTTCTATGAAAAAACATATCAGCAGGCATTTTAAAAACCCAAAACTGCAGCAGTTACTCGAGTTTCCGGTTTTGTTTTTGGGCGCATTGCCCGAAAATACGCCGGCTTTATACAGCCTGATGAACTATGCTGATATAAAGCTGGGCACCTGGTATCCACAAGGAGGTATGTATAAAGTGGTAGAAGGTATGTACAGCCTGGCCAAAGAACTGGGAGTTAAATTTATTTTCAACAGTAATGTAACTGAAATAAATGTGGAGAAGGGTGTGGCTAAATCTGTTGCTGCATTAACTACTGACAACGAAAAACAAACAACGAACAACATGTATGATGCTGATGTTGTAATTGGAGGTGCAGATTATCAATTTATTGAAACTAACCTGTTGCCTCAGGCTTACAGAAGCTACAGCGATGCATATTGGGAAAAGCGGGTAATGGCCCCCAGTTGCCTGATCTATTATGTGGGGTTAAACAAAAAACTCAGCAATGTATTGCACCATTGCCTGTTTTTTGATACTGACTTTGAAAAGCATGGGAAAGAGATTTATACAACCATGCAATGGCCCGAAGACCCGCTGTTTTATGTTTCTATACCATCAGCAACTGATAAAACAGTAGCACCCGAAGGTTGCGAAAATGTATTTTTTCTGATACCCGTTGCAGCCGGTTTGGCAGGAGATGACGAAGTATTGAGAAATGTATATTTTGAAAAGATACTTGACAGATTTGAAAAGCACCTGGGACAAAGCGTAAAGGATTCAATCATTTATAAAAAAACCTACTCGGTGAGTAATTTCGTAGATGACTATAATTCTTTTAAAGGAAATGCCTACGGATTGGCAAATACTTTAATGCAAACGGCTAATTTGAGGCCTTCGTGCAGGAGTAATAAAATAAAAAACTTATTTTACACTGGTCAATTAACTGTTCCGGGGCCTGGAGTTCCTCCCTGCTTAATAAGTGGAGAAGTGGTGGCAAAACAGGCAACAAAACATTTTGGATAGTTATTCTGGTTCAAGTTTAGTTAACAAACCCTTAGCAAGGGATTCCAATAAAATTAAAAGCTGTATTTTAGTATTTCGTACCCTGTAAAAAAACAAATTTTAATTGAAAACAAAACTGATTAAAGGAAATGATTAAGCTTTTCCATGATGTGAGCCAGCAGTGCAGCAAGTCTGTAACTGAAAAGTACAGCACTTCTTTCAGCAGTGCCATTAAGTTGCTGCACCCTGAGTTGCGTGTACCAATTTACAATATTTATGGCTTTGTACGCTTTGCAGATGAGATTGTGGATACCTTCCATCAATATCAAAAAGAAGAGCTGTTAACTGAATTCAGAAAAGATACCTATGCCGCTATTGAAAGAGGCATCAGCTTAAACCCCATCCTGCATAGCTTCCAGATTACGGTAAGGGAGTATAATATTTCGCACGATCTGATTGAAGCTTTTTTCAGCAGTATGGAAATGGATTTAAGCAAAACAGAATACAACAGCAATGGTTACAAAGAATATATTTATGGCAGTGCCGAAGTGGTGGGCCTGATGTGCCTGTATGTTTTTTGCGAAGGCGATAAAAACATGTACAACGATTTAAAACCGTCTGCCAGAGCGCTTGGTGCAGCTTTTCAAAAAGTTAATTTTTTAAGAGATGTAAAAGCCGATTACGAACAGTTGAACAGGTCGTATTTCCCCGAAGTTGATTTTACCAATTTTACGCCACGAATGAAGAAGGAGATTGAGGATGATATAGCGGTGGATTTTGAAAACGCTTATGAAGGCATTTTAAATTTACCAACAAAGGCCAGGTTTGGTGTGTATGTGGCTTACAAATATTATTTATCGCTTTTCAAAAAAATAAAACGTACTGCACCGGCAAATATAATGGACCAACGTATCCGTATTCCCAATTATGGCAAAGCTTATATTGTTGCCAAGGCGGGCTTAAGAAGCCAGTTCAATTTATATTAATCAAAAGCACTGATGGAAGTTATTTTGGTAGATGAGCACGATGTGCCAACCGGCACTATGGAAAAGATGGAAGTGCATAAAAAAGCCCTGCTCCACAGGGCTTTCAGCATTTTTGTATTTAATGATAAAGGAGAAATGCTGCTGCACAAAAGAGCAGATAAAAAATATCATAGCGGCGGATTATGGACCAATGCCTGCTGCAGCCATCCCAAACCCGGCGAGGAAACCTCAACAGCAGCAGCCATACGCCTGCAGGAAGAAATGGGGTTTAATACTGAACTTACTAAAGCCTTTGATTTTATTTATAAAGCGCCTTTTGATAACGGCTTAACAGAGTATGAGTTTGATCATGTTTTTATTGGAACATACGTTGGTGATATTGTGCCCAACGTAGATGAGGTAAGTGATTACTGCTTTATGCCTGTTGAAGAAATTAAAAATTCCATTCAGTCTCATCCTCAAAAATATACGGAGTGGTTTAAAATTGCTTTTCCAAAAATGGAAGCGTATCTTAAAGCTTTATCTGATTGATTATTCAGTATTAAAAATTACCAGTGTTGAACAGGTTTACAAAATTTGAGATTGCTACCGCAATTGCTGTTTTATTTCACAGCATCGGGCTGATCGGACTGTTGTTTTTTGATAGAGCATTTTTCCTGGCTGCAACTCCTTTTAACTTATTACTCTCTTTTGCATTACTCATCTGGACGCAAACCGATAAAAACCTATATTTTTTTATTTTTCTGGCGGCCTGTTTTGTACTTGGTATTATTGTTGAGGTAATTGGGGTTAACACCGGTTTTTTGTTTGGAGATTATGAGTATGGAAAGGTACTTGGCCCCGGTATTAAAGGAGTTCCTGTACTGATTGGCGTTAACTGGTTTCTGATTATTTACTGTTGTGGAATAAGTATTCATACATTAATGATGAAAGCCATAAACCGTATTGCAGCCGATACTGGAAAAACGCCTATGGCAATGAAGGCATTGTCTGTAATTATAGACGGTGCTACGCTGGCAGTTTTTTTCGACTGGTTGATGGAGCCTGTGGCTGTAAAACTTGGTTATTGGATTTGGAACGGAGATGGGGCAATACCGATGCTTAATTATATATGCTGGTTTGTAATAAGTTTATTGCTGCTGGCGGTATTTCATTTTACAAAATTCAATAAACAAAACAAATTCGCTGTAAATTTGTTACTGATTCAACTGATGTTCTTCTTATTATTGAGAACCTTTTTGAAATAAATATTTAAATGAACTGGATATTATATATAGCAATTACATTGGCTACTTTTATTCTAATGGAAGGGCTTACCTGGTGTATTCACCGGTTTGTAATGCACGGATTTTTGTGGATACTGCATAAAGATCATCATGAAAAAGGGCCGGGATTGTTTGAAAAAAACGATGCATTCTTCCTCATTTTTGCAATACCAAGCTGGTTATTTATTATGCTGGGGGTTATTTATCAGGCATATTGGTCTATTGCAATTGGTGCTGGCCTTACTTTATACGGCATCGCT
This sequence comes from Chitinophagales bacterium, assembly GCA_038328115.1. Taxonomy (GTDB): domain Bacteria; phylum Bacteroidota; class Bacteroidia; order Chitinophagales; family Chitinophagaceae; genus Ferruginibacter. The sequence goes on along the minus strand of JBBQLS010000069.1, from coordinate 10,041 downwards.
TATTTTTTAGTGCACGATGTTATCATTCATCAGCGAATTAAGTGGTTTTCGAGGAGTAATAACAGCTATGTACGTACTATCCGTTGGGCACATAAAATGCACCACAAACATCTTAATAAACATGAAGGCGAAAGCTTTGGGTTTCTTTGGGTAGCAAAAAAATACTGGAATAAAGTAAGAGATGATAAAAAACGAAATGCGAAACAGGCAGAAGTTTCAGAAACTGTTTCCCTTTAATTATCTTCACGAAAATAATCACAAAGCGCCCCGGGCTGGTTTGTTACTTTGAACTCTCATTACACATATTTTCTCATCCTTGCTGCATCGCTTGCGGGTCCGCTGGCATTAAGCTTCGATAAAAAAGTAGGATTTTATAAAAACTGGAGATATGTTTTTCCGGCAATGGTAGTTCCGGCATTGCTTTATATGGTTTGGGATATTTACTTTACCGAAAAAGGGGTTTGGAATTTTAATGAAGCTTATATCACCGGTATCAAACTGTATAACCTGCCGCTTGAAGAAGTACTTTTCTTTTTTATAGTACCTTATTGCTGCACGTTTATTTATGCCTGTATCAGGGCTTACTTCCCCAATCTTGTAAATAAAAAAAGTGCGGACCTGATTTTAATAGTATTGGCTGTTGCGTTATTTGCAATAGGGGTAATGTATGCAGAGAAGTATTACACCAGTTGGACATTCATCTTCACCGGCGCATTTATCCTGTTAATTTATGCACTGCGAAAAAGCCTTAAAAGTTTTGATGCTGCTTCATTTTTAATCTCTTATGCCATCTGCCTGGTTCCTTTTTTAATTGTAAATGGATTTCTTACTGCAATACCGGTTGTATTGTACAATAATGCTGAAAACCTGGGCATCCGGATTTATACCATCCCTTTTGAAGATGCATTTTACGGGATGTTGCTGGTACTGATGAATATTGTTATTTATGAGAAGCTTAAAACCACAAACCACAAACCACAAACCACAAATCCTTAATGCCTTTGCAACTTCCCACTTCCCGTCATGGGCAACGACTCCACAACTTTTAACCGCTGTGGTGCTTTAAATGCCGAAAGCCTTTTCTTACACCAGGTTAAAACATCTTCCACATCAATTTTTGCGCCTTCATGCAAAATAACTTCAGCTTCAATAATCTGTCCCAGTAAGGGATGTGGGCTGCTGCTGATACGTGCCTGCTTAATTTCTGGTATCATTTCCAGCACCGCTTCCACTTCTTCAGGAAATACTTTTAACCCCGAAATATTAATAACCGACTTAGATCTTCCCTCAACCTTAATTAAACCATCTTTAGTTTTAGAAGCATAATCGGCTGTTAAAAAATATCCGTTCTTTAAAACATCCTTGCTTAATGTGGGTGGTAAAAGGTAAGCATCAAACATGCCCGGGCCCTTAATCCCAAGATTGCCAATACTGCCATCCGGTAAAGGGTTATTATTTTCATCCAGTATGTCAACTGTGTAGCCCGGTTGTGCATAACCAACAGCTTCGGGGTACTCCGCCGATTTAGTAAAATTTAAAATGGGCAAACCAATTTCAATAATACCATAAGCCTGGCTTACATCCAGATCAAATCTTTTTTTAAATGCTTTGCATACATCTATACCAATAGCTGCAGAAGTGGAGATCACTTTTTTCAGACTTGGTATTTGTTCTGTTCCCGTATCATTGGCCAGCAGCCTTATTTGTACGGGAGAGGCATATAATAATGTGCCATTGTGTTGGTTGGTGATTTCAATAATATTTTTTGCCAGAAAATCTTTTGCAACTGCTATGGCTGCGCCAAATTTTACGTACAGAATAATGGATACCATAAAGTGATAAGCCATGGGCAATACCCATATAACGGTATCGCCAGGCCCAAGTTCCAGCCCCTTGTTGGCAGCATTTACCCTATCAAGTACCGATTGATGAGAAACAATTACACCTTTTGATTTTCCGGTAGTGCCTGAAGTAAAGCGTATAAAAGCCGGCTGGTTTACAAAGGGGGCAAAAGCAACCGATGCATCAATATGCGTAAATGCAAAACGGAAAGAACCCTGTTGCATGGGTATTACTGTTTTAATACTGTCTAAAGGCTGTATAGAAGATCTGTCATCTATTATTGCATGCAATTTTGCGTTCTCTAAAATCTCATCAATTTCGGCGGTTTTTAATTGTGGCGACATTGGCATTACAGTAGCACCGGTGCCCACTGCTGCAAAAATTCCGATTATAAAATTTCTTCCGTTGGCCGCCATTACGCCAATGCCCATGCCTTCCTTTATTCCCAAACGTATTAATTGCAAACGCAGTTCCTCAGCTTCTGTAAAAAGTTGCAGAAAACATATCATGCCATAATCATCATAAACAGCGGGATTGTCGGGCCATTTTTTAGCAGCTTCTTTTAGTATTTCATAAACAGGCAATGCTTTCATACTGTAAAAATACTTATAATTGGCTGTTTTGAATTTGGCTTACTGCATCTGCAAGGGAAACAGATGCAGCAGCAGCAGCAGCAATGCATCCGGCTGCATAACCGGTTTGCAGGCAAATGCCCATAACACGGGCACTGGCAATAGCTCCATCTGTTGCCGAAATATTACGGCCTGCAAAAAATAAATTATCGAGCGTAGCTGACTGTAAACAGCCTGCTGGTATCTGGTAATAATCATCCAGTTTAAAATAGCGCATAGTTGCACGCCGGTTTTGTTCCCATATTTCGATGGGCCATGTTGCATTGGCTATGGCATCATTAAATTTTCTGCAGCTTAAAACATCTTCTTCCTGCAATATGTATTTTCCGGTGCTGCGCAGGCCTATTCTTATTCCTACTTCGGGAGCAATATGTTGGATGCCTGCATTTTTAAAAGCTTCAATATTTTTTATAAGAAAAGCAGCCAGGTTTTCAACAAAACCCAAGGCAACAGTTCTTAACTCCTGTAAATTTCCGGGGGCATAAGTTACAGCAAGCGGAATGCCGATTTTTAAACTAACAATTTTATTTTTTAACGAACCCTGAACTATATATACACGATCATAAAAATCGCCCAAAATATTATTATCTATTGCCAGCCTTAATGCCTTCATTATGATCATGCCCAGCTTCAATTCGTTTTCTTCTGCAACGCCCTGCATGGTAAACACCTGCGCAGCAGCCTGGTAATTGTCACTTTTTATTAAAGGTAAACCCGCAACTTCACTGATGATGCTATCGCCCGAACAATCAATAAGCGCTTTCAATTGAATGGTAACGGGGTTTCCGGAAGCAATTATATAAACCGATTTCAGTTGCTTGTCTTCAACAGCAACATGCTCAAGAACTGCATTAAAGTAAACAGTAATTTTATGCTCTTTGATAAGGTTGAGTGCAATGTTTTTAAACGCTTCAACATTATAAGGTAAATAATGTACGCCTTCAGAACTGTAGAGCGGCAAAGTTTGTGAATCAGCCTTTAATTTTTCGGCAAACTCTTTTGCAAAACCATTTACTATGTAATCTGATTTTTCATTTTTGCTGAAGCGGTATAAACCGCAAACTGTTCCTACTTCAGCAGCAGTAGCTTTGCCGCCCAGGTAAGCATTACGTTCAATCAGCGTTACCCGCAGGCCCTTACGTGCAGCGGCTACAGCTGCGGCAATACCGGCTGAGCCGCCGCCCAGAATAACTATATCGGTATGCAGTATTGTTTCCATGCTTAATTGCTGAACAAGGTTTCCTTTAATTTTTCTTCAATTAAAAGTAGTTCATTATCACTGATAATTTCGGGAGAGTAGGCAATGTTTATATTCAACGCATCATCATGTTTTAAAAATACAAAAGTAAGGCCTGGCGGAAAAGTAAGAGCAGGTGTCATGGTAAGCCTGCTCAGCGGTTCGCCAAATAATGATTTAAGTTCATTAAAATTATCGCCGGTTGAGGTGTAGAGAAAACTGCTGAAAACACCTTTCCCGGTTTTACTGATGAGGAAGTAATAAAGCCAGAGCGGTATATGCCGCATCATATTGAGGAACATGGTATATTTTTGAGGAATACGATCTTTAATTTGCGCCTTCATCTGGTTGCTTAAGCATTTTACTGTTTGTGGCAGGTTGGTCAATTCTTCTTTTGGAATTCGATAAAATAAAAATGAAACACAGTTTGAGATCAATGGTCCTGCCGCTCCCTTAAGCCTGCCATCATACGGAACAGGAAGCCACAGGTCGCCGGTCTTGTTTTTTTTTGTGATGTAATGTATGACATGTGAACAGCAGGCAATAAAATACAACGTGGGGCCAAAGCGTGAGCCAGCTTTAATTGCATGGGTATTTATTGTTTTTGTTTCCTCGGCTGTAAAAGAAATTATTTTATTCAGTGTCTTATCATTGCTGTGTTTTGCACCGGCACACATTACCGAACTTACAGGAGGCCTTGAAGAAGTTTGTACAAATTTTTTAACCTTGTACATGTTTAGTATATGCGTTATAATGCTTGTTTTCTTTTCTGTTGCAGGAAAAAAAATATCAAAACGATGCGGCTTGCTTTCGGATATATTGTTAAGGTGCTCAAATAGTAATGTGGTGCCTTTTGCATCCAGCAGTATATGGTTCCAGGATAAAATAAAAGCGCAGCTTCCCGAAGGATAATACACCAGGTCAGCTTCTATGAATCTTTCAGAATCAACCGTAATATCCCTGGTTAAAATAATTTCTGGTATCTCATTTTCCTTTTCAGACTGATGCTGGCGCAGGATAATCTCCCTGCCACTGTCTGTATATTTCCAGAAAGGTTTGGTAAGTAAATAACCATGGTGAAGTTTAATATTGCAAAGCCAGTAAATAACCGGTGAACTTTGCAGTATGTTGTTTATTTTATCAAACGATAATGCTTTGTTGAAATAAAAAGCCTTGCGCATAACATTGCCGCCGGCTCCGTGTTTTTTTGCATGCTTATCCAGAACGAGATGAAAACAATCAGCACCGCTTAAGATTATTTTTTGTGGCAGGTTTGTTTTATCAAAAGAAGTCATGCTCATTCAATCTTTACGATGCTTCGGGCATCAGTTCCAGCACAGTTGCAGCAAGTGCCTGTAAGCTTTTAAAATTATCAGGCACCAGTTTTTCGTCAGGTATCGCAACACCAAACCTGCGTTCGATGAACAGGATGATTTCAACCGTTGAAAAAGAATCTATACCAACTTCTTTTAAATTGGTAGCAGCTTCTATCTGTATATCCTTAGCAAGTATATTATTTTCGATATACTTTTTTATTTCAGCAATAATGCTTTCAGCGCTCATATTTTAAACGGTTCTTTTTTTACGGTTAAAAAAATAAGAGATGCCCATGGTTGCAAAAAAGAACAACAGTAATTTTAATACATCCGGTAATATATCCGAAACATGGCCCCCTCTTAAAAATAATTTGTAAAATCCTTCCAGCGACCAGTTTAAAGGCGACCAGGCACTGATGTTACGCATCATCTCGGGCATAACATAACTGGGCACCCAAATACCTCCAAGGGCTGATAACAAAAGTATGGAAAGTGAACCCATTATTGCTGCCTGGTGTTCGGTTGTTGCCAATGTGCCTACCATTACACCGTAACCTGTTGCAGCAAAAGCCGTTGCTAGTGTTAAAATAAAAATGCCGGCATAACTGTTGCCCAGGGCTAATACCGGCAAGCCAAGCATGGGTAAAAAATACAAACCCACAGAAAGCATGAGCAAGAATTGTATTAAACAAACCAGCACATAAACAATGATTTTACCATTTACCAATAACAAATAAGGCGTGGGCATGGTGTGCAATCTGAAAACACTGCCTTCTGTTTTTTCTTTTATAATACTGCCCGAAAGTGGAATGGCAATAAAGAACATGGCAAAAATTGTCCACGCCGGAACATTATGCTGTACAGCATTTGGCACTATTTTATCTTCTGCTTTGGAGGCATAAATTTCTTTATAACTGATGATTTGCGATTTTGTATAAGAATCTTTTGGGGCATTTTTTTTATCCGGTATCACTTCTGCAATCTGGTTGGAGAAGGTTTGAAACATGATTTTTGTTTTCACTTCCGAAATAAATTCACGCAGGCTGCTGGTAACAGAACTTAAAAAAGATTGTTTTGCAACCGGGTCAATCATGATGGTGATTTCTACAGAGTCGGGCAGTTGTGCCAGTTTTTGGCTGGCAGAATCGGCTCCGTTTAAAGTTTCGCTAACAAGATGACTAACATTTTTGCGAATGGCTTCTGTAGCTCCACGGGGAATAATAATACCGATTAAAAATTTTCCTTCACCAACAGCTTTCAACGCCATCTCAGCAGTGGCGGGCTTTCCATTAATACTATCGCTAAAAGAAGTAAGTGCATTATTACGCAGGCCCTGTTCAATCTGAAAACCCAAAGAGTCTTTGTCATTATTAACAAAAATAACCGGAATGCCTTTTTCATTCATCGTTTTAAAAGCCGAATCCTGTATCAGTGTCATTACAAATATCAGCGCCATTGGCATTATAAATAAAATAGATAACCCAACTTTATCCCGCAGGAGCAGTAAGATTTCTTTTTTAACCGTTGCCAATAGTTTTATCATCATCAGTCTCTCAGTTTGCGGTTGGTTAAATTTAAAAAAACGTTTTCGAGATTGGTTGAACCTGCATTATCCCTTATCAATTCAGCGGGTGATCCTTCAATTAAAATTTTCCCCTGATCAATAATAGAAACACGGGTACAAAAATTCTGTGCTTCCTCCATGTGGTGCGATGTGTAAATAATGGTTGTGCCGGTTGCGTTAATTTCCTTCAGGTGTTCAATGATCACATTGCGGCTCTGCACATCCACGCCAACGGTTGGCTCATCTAAAAATAAAATTTTGGGATTATGAAGCACACCGGCAATTAAATTTACTCTTCGTTTCATACCGCCGGAATAAGTAGATACTTTTCTTTTTGATGCATCGGTCAGCCCCAATTTTTGTAACCAGGTCTCAATTTTATCTTTCAGGTCTTTGCCGTGCAGGCCATACATGCTGCCATAAAAGGCTAAATTTTCTCGGGCCGATAACGTTGGGTATAGTGCAATATCCTGCGGTACTATACCAACAATATTTTTGATGGATGATAATTCTGTATGCAAATCTTTTCCATCAATCAGCACGTTACCGCTGGTTGGCGGAAACAAGCCGCAAAGAATGGAAATGGTAGTTGTTTTACCGGCACCGTTGGGGCCCAGCAGGCCAAAAATCTCATTTCGGTTTATAGAGAAAGAAATATCATTTACTGCCGGTTCGGTGGCATTTTTAAATGTCTTTTTTAAGTGCTGAATTTCTATAATTGCCGGATTGGTCATCGTTATTAAAAACTAAACTCTGCAAAATACGATAAAAGCATTTTGCAAAATATATAAGCAGTTGCCTTTTTTATAAGGTGTGCAAATTTAAGCTAAATAAGCCGCCGTGTGGCAATATTAACGTATTAATTCAGTTGTAATTTTGGCGGAAAGCAGGCATAAGGGAATGCTTGGACCCGGATGGACACTACCTCCGCAGAAGTATAAGTTTTTAATATCTTTTGAAAAGTTGGCGTGCCGCAAAAAAGCAGCAAACTTGTTATTGGAACTGTTACCGTAAATAGCGCCGAAAGCACTGGAAGTGCGGGCCTCAATAACACGGGGGTCAAAAACCATTTCGCTTTCAATCAGCGGCCTGATGTCTGTTTTCAACATCCTGTTTATTTTAAGGATCATGTGTTCCCGTGCTTCTGTAATAAACATATCCCAATCCTGGCCCTGGTTGTTGGGTACGTTAATAAAGGAGAACCAGTTTTCGCATCCGGGTGGTGCATCTGATGGGGTGTATTTACTTGTGATATTTAAATAGATGGTAGGGTCGTGGTAGATTGCTTTTTTTGCAAAGATGGTATTGAATTCTTCTTCATAATTTTCTGCAAAAAGAATATTATGCAACCCCAGTTCCTTAAATTCTTTCTTGATTCCCCAATAAAAAATTATACCCGAACTTGATTTTGGCTGATCCAATGTTTTTACCGGCCGCTTAACGTTGGGCATTAATCTTTTGTAACTGTTGTACACATCCATGTTGCTGATAACAACATCGAAGTTTTCGGTTGTGTAATCAGTTCTTATTCCGGCCACTTTTTCGTTATCAATCAGTATCTCTTTTACCGGTGTGGAAAATTTAAATTCTACTCTAATATCTTTTGCAAGTTGTACCAATGCATTGGTAATACTTACCATGCCGCCTTCGGGATAAAAGGCGCCTTTTACAATTTCAACATGTGCGATCACATTTAATGTAGCAGGCGATAGGTAAGGACTGGAGCCATTATACGTGGCATACCGGTTAAATATTTTTACTAATCTTGAATCTCTAAATGATTTTTGATTGGCTCCGTTCATGGTATCAAAAGCACCAATCTTTCCAAAGTTTAAAATGCCTTTTACAACCGGCCAGGTAAAGAAATTTTTAAGGCGGTGTAACGAATTTTTTAAAAAAACTTCATCGGTAAGTTTGTAAATAGTTTCTGTTTTATCAAGATACCTGATGATGTCTTCTTTCTTATCTTTTGTTTTGGCAGATAATTGTTCGGCAAATTTTTCTTTACCATGATATGCATCCAAAGTGCTGCCATCTTCAAAAAAATATTTGTAAACAGGGTCAAGCGGTATGTAGTTAAAATGGTCCCGTGGATTTTTGCCAGAGAGTATAAATAATTCATCAACATATTGTGGCATGGTAAAAACTGATGGCCCCATATCAAACCGGTAACCATCTTTGTTTTCTGTTGAACATTTGCCGCCCGGGAAAGCGTTTGCTTCAAACACGGTTACTTTATAACCCTTATTACGCATTCTTATGGCAGCGCCAAGGCCAGATACACCAGCACCAATAACGGCACAGGTTTTATTATTTTCTGTAATCATAATCTTTTCCTTACGGGCAAAATTAATTGATTTCAGGTATTCAATTTTACGAAAAAAGGAGTTGCAGGATGCTGCTGATAAGATCGCTGCTGAGTTTTAATTTTTTATACCGGTTGAGTTTTGTAGTTAGCCCACCCATTACCTGCTTGCCGCAGGCTGGTACAGCACAAATATTAAAATTGCAATTATGATGATATACCCACGTCCAGTATGCCTTCTCCCAAATCTTCTTCGGTATAAATATGCCTTGGCTTTTTAGCTAAAGTTGTTGTGGTTTTGTTGAACTTAAGTTCATCTGGCATAGTTGCTTTAAAGTTGGTGGTTGTTTGACTTTTCATTTTATTTATTTTAATAAATTTTATGGCATTAAAATCGTGCCAAAATGGATATTGGTTATTTTATTAACGGAAAATGAGATTAATTATTATCCTGTTTTCTGTTTCTGCCAATAAAATTTAATATATATGACTAATGGAAGAAAATCGGCTTATATAGAAACCTGTATTTATAAAAAACTGATTACTTTTAGCTGCATAAGTAAAATAGCGATATTATGGATTTTGGATGGGTACCGGAAGATGACTTAAATAAGATAGATTTCAGCCTGAAGGCTGACCCTGCACTTAATAAAGTGATACTGAACGGCAAGCTAATAAAAAAAACCTAAGGTTTATATTGGTTGCGCTAAGTGGGGAAGAGCAGAATGGGTTGGGAAAATTTATCCCCCAAAAGCAAAGGGAAAGGATTTTCTGGAGCATTACGTGAATCATTACAACAGCATTGAATTAAATGCCACACATTATAAAGTATATGGGGAGGAAGTCATAAAAAAATGGGCGGCAAAAGCAGCAAATAAAGATTTTAAGTTTTGTCCTAAAATGTACCAGGGTGTAACACATCATGGTAGTTTAAAAGGAAAAGATTTTATTATGAATAAATTCTTTAGAGGTATTGTTGCTTTTGGGGAATACCTTGGCCCAACTTTCATTCAGGTAAGCGAAACTTATGCTCCTAAAAGAAAAGAAGAATTGTTTAATTTTTTAAGATCGCTGCCAACAGATCTGCAATTTTTTATGGAAGTGCGTCACCCGGATTAGTTTGCCAAAGCAGATATATGTGAAGA
>JBBQLS010000068.1:0-17398 GCA_038328115.1 Chitinophagales bacterium | reverse complement strand
TCTTTATAAAAAACCGAGCAGGTAAAGTTTATTTCCAGGAAGAATATCTCGTTTTGAGCATTCACCCTAAAATCCAGCCGGGCATAACCGGCACCACCAAAACCCTGGAAAATTTGAAGGGCTGCATCTTTTAAAGCTGTTTCTAAAACAGGGTCATTGCAGGGAATATTTGCTTCGGGATGCAGTTCGGATGTTTTTAAAGCATAGGTTTTAAATGCAAAACCTTCAGGGAAAATATATTCAATAGGTTTAAACACCGTACAGGTTTTTTCATCTTCGGCATTTGCTACCAGCATTACGGTAAATTCTCTTCCCTGTATATATTCCTCAACGAGTAATGGTCCGTATTCATCTAATATCTCACTACATTTTTGCTTTAGTTCTTCTTTGTTATTAACCAAAGAATGCTGATCAATACCTAAACTATCGCCGGCCTTATCTGGCTTAACAAACAATGGGTATTGTAAATGAGCGCAGGAAGATTCAATACTGCTCAGCGTTTCAATTAATGCAAATGCTGGGGTTTTAATACTGGCAACGTAAGCCACATATTTCATCAGGTCTTTGGGGGGATCGTATAATAAAGACGTTGGACCTGTAAAAGGCATGTTCAGCAGTTCCATAAAATAAATAACATCAATAGAAGGAATGCTCCACTCTAAGTAACCTTCGCAAAGGTTTACAAAAACATCGTAGTTCTTTTTCTTAAGTTCTTTAAGTTGTTTGTAGGTGGATAATTTATTCAGTAGTATATGATCAAACTGTGCATCCGGCATTAAATGACTGATGTCTCTTGGTGGATCGTAATTTTGATAATCAACATCGGATGTAGAATAGTCGGGCTGAAGCACACAAATTTTCATAGGAGTAAAGTGTTTAAGCAATACGCCTTTTTAACTGGCTTGCACTCAGGCGGGTGAAAGCATCATTGATTATTTCGGCAACCAGCTCGGTAAAACTTACACCGCTGAACCTCAATATTGCACCGATAGAAGTAAAATCTTCATCCTCACTTAAACCACACTGTGCATTTACTTCAAGTACATATAACTTACCGGTATCTTTATCCATTCTTATATCGGCACGGGTATAGCCGCAACCTTTGCAGGCAACAAATGCATCCCAGCTTATTTTTTTAATTTCATCAATCAGCGAAGCGTCGGGCAAAGCATATTCATAAAAGTTGGCTTCGTTGGGCATGGGAGTTTCGTCTTCATAAATTTCCCAAAGCCTGTCGAAGGATAAAAACTTTTCCTGCTCCGGCAAGGATTCATGAAAAACCCGTTCAACCGGCGTATATATTTTAGCTTCTTTTGGATTGTTGTACGAGCCGGATATCATCACCGTAAACTCAGGACCGGTAATAAAAGATTCTGCAATTAGCCCATCGGCAGCAAGGTCCCATCCACGGTAACCGGCAAACATTTTATTTACCTGCTCCTGTAATTCTGCGGGATTGTGAACTACATTTTTTATGCCTACACCCATACTTCCGCCAGAGATGGATGGTTTAACAATTACCGGACTTCCGAGTAATTCAAAAACAGTTGAAATATCATCTTTATCATGAATGGCCTTCCATTTAGCCGAAGGAACAGCGGCTTTATCAAAAGCCTGCTTCATGGGTATTTTAGAAGTGGTAATGCGGTAGAAGTATTCATCGGAACCGGTGTAGATCAACCCTTTTTCTTCCAATAATTTTACAACTGAAATACCGGGTGTTCCGTTTATCTCATCCCCATCGCACAAATTAAAAACCACTGGCGTTTTAAGGGCAAAGTCTTTTTCCTTTGCAATCGTTTCTATAATAGCGGCATAATCCTTTATAGTAACCGGTTGCCATTGCCACTCAATGCCCAGTTCGGCAAATGTTTTTTCGTACTCGGCAATGCTTTGGGTAAAATCGTAGTAATAATCAATATTGGCATCGTTGCTTTCTAAAAGCGGTGCCAATACCCAAACTTTAATTTGATGATTGGAAAATGAAGACAATAAAGGTTTTAAAGCGGCCATAGAATATAATGGGCGGCTACAGGGATAATTTTTGTCTTACCTGTTGCCTGATGAAATCGGTTAGTTTATATTTTGAAAGCGTTTCAACAGAAAGATGTGAAGCGCCGTTTATTAACTGTAAACATGCTGTGCTGCCACAATTACAAACAAAGGGCTGGGCCATTTCCCACTCGGTAGATGGATAAAAAAAAGTAAACTCATCGCCGGACCGCATGGGTTGTAAACAAACCAGCTCCATACTTGTGGTATTAAAAAAAGCATTGGGGCTACAGCTATGGTTCATATATTGTAAAAACTCGGGTAGCAGCGTAATATGCCTGTCGGAACCGGTTTGCACGGTTAAATAAGTTGCAAAAGATTGTGTTGTAGCTGCGCTGAACTTACAGATAATATCGCCGGGGGCAAAACTAACAGCGGCAAATAAAGCTTTTTGATTGGTTTCGTTATTGAGTAAAACATTTGCAAAAATGTGGTTACTGATAAGTTCGGAAGATTGGGTAGTAATAGAAGTTTTTATCATGCTAATGTAGATGGGAATTACCCGTAAAAGTTTAAAATAAATTTATTTTATTTTTAGCAAGCATTTCTATTAAGTAAATGTATAAAAGCATTGATTAATAAAAAAAATAAAACCTTGTTATTATTGAATAGTGGATTAATAGCGATATTGTGTGTATAACCGCATCATGTATTTTTACAGATAACTACATTCATTTTATGCCACAAGAACCTAATCAACCCAATCCCGAATTATTACTGCAATTAGTAAAAATGAAGATGCCTTTTGGTAAATATAAAGAGAGGGTTTTGTGCGACCTGCCGGTATCTTACCTGGAGTGGTTTCAGCAAAAGGGATTTCCCAAGGGAAAGCTGGGGATATTGCTGCAAACTTTATACGAGATAAAGATAAACGGACTGGAAGATTTGCTTGGGCCGCTTAAAAGACTATGATTTTTAATTGGCAACAGCAAAGGTTAAAAATACATAAGGGTTAATAGACCATTCGTCATTCATCTCCTGGTCAATATCACCAAATCTAAGGTCGAGCATATTACCCGATTCATTTATTTCCCAAAGGGTAAGTGGTTTTTTACCAGTTTCGGTTTGTAAAATTTCTGGTATCATTTCTTTAAGCATACCATTCCAGCAAAGCTGAATTAATTGTTCTTTTTGCGAAAGTTGTTTGTCGTTGGTATTGTTTTTCAACTCAACCCAATCACGCTTAAAAAACCGGCTGTTTGTTTGTAAAAGTATTTCAAGATTATTTGTAAAGTTTTTCATGATTGTAATTATTTAATGCTTACTTATTAGATGATTAGTTACGCAGAAAGTAATAAGGAATAGTTGTAAAGTATTGTTAAGGGCGAGGTTGTTCATACAAACTGAGCCACAAGGAGCTTCTATCCGGCTTAAAATTTACGTTTCCATGAGTCGATTAAATTTGTTATTCGGCTCATGGCATCTAAACGGCAAACTCATACAAACAAAAAACCCCAACATTTCTGTCGGGGTTTGTGGTGTGGGGCGGGATTGAACCGCCGACACAAGGATTTTCAGTCCTTTGCTCTACCAACTGAGCTACCGCACCTCCTTGAATATCGAATATCGAACATGGAATGTTGAATTTCGAAATCGGGTTGCAAAAATAAGGGTATTCTCCCAAATATTAAATATTCAATCTAAAATATTCCATCAATTACCGTATTCGCATAAAAACTTAATACGCATCAGCTTTAACTGCTCCCAGTTAAAATTGCTGTCGGCCAGCTCGTCCTGTGCGACCTGCAAGGAAGACGTTTCGCAGCTTTTAAAATATTCCATAATCTCGTCCTGCTCATATTCGTCCACCATTTCGTCAATGGCGTAATCCAGGTTTAGCTTGGTGCCGCTGGCAACAATGGTCTCCATTTCTTCTAAAAGTTCATCAATACGCAGGTCACGAGTTTTAGCAACTGTTTCTAAAGGAATCTTTTTATCAATATTCTGGATGATGAAGATCTTATTGTTATTACGGTTTACCACACTTTTCATCACAAAATCATCGGGCCTAACAATATCGTTTTCATCTACATACTTTGTAATAACATCTAAAAAAGGTTTACCATAACGCAAAGCTTTTCCTTTGCTAACACCACTTATTTTTTCAAGTTCCGTCATGGTTGTAGGGAACATAGTGGCCATATCTTCCAGGCTGTTTTCTAAAAAGATAACAAAGGGTGGCAGGTTCTTTTCTTTAGCTACTTTTTTACGTAGGTCCTTCAGAAGGATCATTAATTTTTCATCTGCCGCTGCCAATTCTGCTGCTGCCTGTTCACTTTCCTCATCATCTGCATTGGCCTCCTCAAACAAATTATTTAATGCAATTTTAAAGGTTGTTGGTTTCTTTAAAAATGCGGTACCTGCTTTTGTAATTTTTAATAAACCATACTCTACAATATCTTTTTCAATTAAACCGGCCAGCAGCATCTGACGTATCAGGCTGTTCCAGAAATGGTTTTCTTTATCGTTGCCGCTTGCAAAAACATCCAGCTCTTCGTGGCGGTACATTTTTACCTGTGGTGTTGCCTTACCGGCAAGAATGAGCAATGTATATTCAACCGGAAACTGTTCGCCCAGTGCTTTTATAATTTTTAAAACAATAGCCGCATCATCCTTTGCTTCAATTTTTTCCTTAGGGCTTAAACAGTTGTCGCAATGGCCACAGCTTTTTTTATCATCGTAATGTTCTCCAAAATAATGCAGCAGTATTTTACGGCGGCATACACTGCTTTCGGCATAAGCGACGGTTTCGTTTATTAACTGTGCGCCCACTTCTCTTTCGCTCAAAGGCTTATCTCTCATTAAATGCTCCAGCTTGGCAACATCTTTATGAGAATAGTAGAGAATACATTTTCCTTCCATGCCATCACGTCCACCACGGCCCGTTTCCTGGTAATAATTTTCTATTGATTTGGGTATGTTGTAGTGAATTACAAAACGGATATCAGGCTTATCAATACCCATACCAAATGCAATGGTGGCAACAATTACATCCACATCTTCATTTAAAAACTGGTCCTGTCTTTCTGAACGGAGTTTACTATCTAAACCGGCATGATAGGCAACAGCTTTAATACCATTTGCCATCAACATTTTTGCAAGCTCTTCGGTTGTTTTACGGTTGAGTGTATAAATAATACCGCTTTTACCTTTGTGTTGCTGTATAAACCGGACAATACTTTTATTGGTTTGATCAAGGTTTATTTTTGGCTGAATTTCGTAATACAAATTGGGCCTGTTAAAAGAAGAGATAAAAATTTTTGCTTTACGCAGACCAAGATTTTTAACAATATCACTTTGTACTTTTGGTGTGGCTGTTGCGGTTAGTGCAATCACTGGGATTGTTTCATCAATCAGATCCATCATTTCTCTAAGCCTTCTGTACTCCGGTCTGAAATCGTGCCCCCATTCTGAAATACAATGTGCTTCATCTACCGCAAAAAAAGAAATTTTAAGCTCTTTAAAAAAAGCAATGTTCTCTTCCTTCGTCATGGTTTCGGGTGCCACATAAAGCATTTTAGTTTTGCCCGAAGTAAGATCGTCTTTTACAATTTTTTGCTGGCCTTTATTTAATGTGCTGTTTAAAAAATGAGCCACATCATCCTTACTGCTGTAACTGCGTACCAGGTCAACCTGGTTTTTCATTAATGCTATTAAGGGAGAAACAATAATGGCGACACCCTCGCTGATCATTGCTGGCAACTGGTAACACAAACTTTTACCGCCACCGGTTGGCATGATAACAAATGTGTCGTTACCATTAAGCAGGCTTTCAATAATTTCTTCCTGCGGACCTTTAAAACCATCAAAACCAAATTGCTCCTGTAATTGTGTAGCCAGATTGGGCTGGTTTTTTAAAGCTGCCTTTATAGCAATTTTTGGTTTTGGTTCTTTTGCACTGGATTTTGTCTTGGCCATAATTTTATCTTAGGGATATTTGTACTTTATATTTTTTAATACGCATGCTTTTTTTAAAGGGCAGCGAAGTTAATTTAAAAACGCTGCAAAATCAAACCCAATCTACCTTAACAGGATTAATTTAACAGTTGATTCAATCATTTAAGATAAACAAAAAAACGCAAGGTGCAAAAAAACAAGCAGTAAAATTATTAGCCTAAAACTTGTAGCTGTATTACTACACCGCATCTTCTTTGCATTATGAATGATTTGAAGTAGGTTTGCGCATTACTGATGATTACAGAAAAAATTATACCGCTTGCTTTACGCACCATTGAGCTGGAAACCAACGCAATCAGTGGACTAAAATCATTTATTAATGATGATTTTGTAAAGGCGGTTTCTGTTGTTGCGGCCTCTAATGGAAGGTTGATTGTGAGCGGTATTGGAAAGAGCGCCATTATTGCGCAAAAAATTGTTGCCACTTTAAACAGCACAGGAACTCCTGCCGTATTTATGCATGCCGCAGATGCTATACATGGCGACCTGGGCATGATACAAACCGATGACATTGTTCTGGTGATAAGTAAAAGCGGTAACAGTCCCGAAATAAAAGTATTGGCACCTCTTGTAAAAAATTTTGGAAATACACTGATTGGTATGGTGGGCAATACTGCATCTTTTTTGGCGCTGAATTGCGATATTGTTTTAAATACAACAGTTGAGCAGGAAGCGTGCCCCATTAACCTGGCGCCAACCAGCAGCACCACGGCACAAATGGTAATGGGCGATGCTTTGGCAGTTTGTCTGATGGAGATTAAAGAATTCAGCAGCAACGATTTTGCAAAATATCATCCCGGAGGAACACTCGGGAAAAAATTATATTTAAGAGTTGAAGAGCTGGCTGCACAAAATGCAAAACCCAAAGTGTTACCAATAGCAACTATTAAGGATGTGATTATTGAAATGACGGCAAAAAGACTGGGAGTTGCTGTTGTTATTGACGATGCAGAAGACATACTTGGCATTATTACAGATGGCGATTTAAGAAGAATGCTTGAGAAGGCAGATTCGTTTGAAAACCTGCGGGCAAAAGATATTATGAGCAGCAACCCCAAAACAATTGCGGCAGATATACTGGCTGTACATGCCCTGGAAGAAATGCGAAAACACAATATAAGTCAGTTGGTGGTTGAGGAAAATAAAAAGTATGCAGGAATTATTCATTTACACGATTTAGTGAAAGAAGGAATTATATAACAAAGAACATGAGTAAAAATAATTACGTTGCCATCATGGCCGGGGGAATTGGTAGCAGGTTTTGGCCCATCAGCCGCACAGATTTTCCGAAACAGTTTCTTGATATTTTGAACACAGGCCGCACATTGATACAGGCTACTTTTGACCGCTTTGTGAAATTTATTCCCGCCGAACATATCTACATCATAACATTTGAGCAATATAAAGATATTGTTGCAAAACAACTGCCCGAGCTGCCTGTTGAAAATATTCTTTGCGAACCTTCCCGGAAAAATACAGCGCCCTGCGTTGCTTATATCTCTTATAAACTGCAGCAGTTAAATGCAAATGCCAATTTAATTTGTGCTCCTGCCGATCATGTTATTACCGATGAAGCTGCATTTGAAAAAGTTTGTAAAGATGCTTTACACTTTACATCCCACATAAAAGGATTGATAACACTGGGTATAAAACCCACCCACCCTAATACGGGCTATGGCTATATACAATATGAGCCAAATGCGGTAAGCGACAATGTTTATAAAGTGAAAACCTTTACCGAAAAGCCAGACCTGCAGCTTGCGAAAACTTTCATTACCAGCGGCGATTTTTTATGGAATGCCGGCATATTTGTTTGGCAGGTTAAAAATATTATTAAGGCTTTTGAAAAACATTTACCCGAACTGGCTGAGGTTTTTGAGGCAGAAAAAAATAATTTCAATACAAAAAAGGAAAAAGTTTCAATAGAACGTATCTACCCGCTGTGCGTCAATATTTCCATTGACTATGCTGTGATGGAAAAGGCAGATAACGTTTATATCATTCCATCTTCGTTTGGATGGAGCGACCTGGGCACCTGGGCAAGCACGTACGAAAACCTGGATAAGGATTACCTGGGAAATGCGGTTGTTGGTAACCAGGTAATGGTGATAGATGCTACTAATAATATGGTTCATGCAGAAAATAAAAAATTAGTTGTATTGCAGGGCCTGGATGATTTTGTAGTTGTGGATACCAAAGATGTTTTACTCATCTGCAAAAAAGAAAAAGAACAGGACATAAAAGAATATGTTGCCGAAATAAAAAGAAATAAGGGCGATAAATACCTGTAAGATTAAGAATAGGGATTTTAGTTCTCAAATGGTTTATTTTATAGCTTTAAAAGCTTTCAGCCTGAGTCTGTCGAAGGCGGGTTTACTACAACATACCGGGTTCGACAAGCTCACCCTGACACCTTTCTTAAACTCGATTTTTTTTACATTGCAGAAATCATTTAAATATTATTTAAGTTGATACCAACCATACAAAGTAAACTACCCCATGTTGGCACTACCATTTTTACTGTAATGAGTGTGCTTGCAAACGAACATAAAGCCATTAACCTGGGCCAGGGTTTTCCGGATTATGCCATGAGCGAAGAATTAATAGCATTGGTTACTAAAGCTATGAAGGATGGGCATAATCAATACGTACACATGAACGGGCTGCCGGCATTAAGAGAACAACTGGCAGAAAAAATTGAAGGACTTTATTCAACCATTATAAGTGCCGAAACTGAAATAACCATTACTCCCGGTGGCACTTATGCCATATACACTGCGCTCACTACCATATTACAACCGGGCGATGAAGTGATTGTTTTTGAACCGGCCTACGACAGTTACATACCCAACATTGAAATTAACGGAGCCGTACCGGTTTTAATTCCGCTGGTTTACCCTGATTATAAAATTGATTGGGAGCTGGTGAAACAAAAGATAACAGCCAAAACAAAACTCATTATGCTTAACACGCCACACAACCCAACGGGTGCTGTGTTGGGTGCAGATGATATTGTTCAATTACAAAGCATCGTTAAAGGCACGGGAATTTTTATTTTAAGCGATGAAGTATATGAGCATTTGATTTTTGATGGTAAGCAACACGAAAGCATGTTGCGTTACCCCGACCTGTACGAAAGAAGTTTTGTTTGTTTTTCGTTTGGTAAGGTTTACCATTGCACAGGCTGGAAGCTTGGCTACAGTGTTGCGCCACCGGCGCTGATGAAAGAATTTAGAAAAGTACACCAGTTTAACTGCTTTAGCTGCAACAGCCCTGCACAGTTTGCATTAACCGAATTTTTAAAACAGAAAGAAAATTATTTACAACTGGGTGCTTTTCTGCAGCAAAAGAGAGATTACCTGAAAACGCTGATGCAGCAAACAAAGTTTAAGGCATTGCCATCTTACGGAAGTTATTTTCAATTATATAGTTACGATGGTATTACCGAAGAAAGCGAAAAGGATTTTGCCATACGCCTGACAAAAGAATACGGCGTAGCCACTATACCAACATCAGTTTTTTATAAAAATGAGGAAGACAATAAGGTACTTCGCTTTTGCTTTTCTAAAAATGAAAGCACACTACAGGAAGCTGCAAACCGGTTGATGAAATTATAAATTCACACAAACTCAATTTATCAAAAATGATAAAAAAAACATTAATAGCGTTGCTGGTTATTTCTTTGCTGCTTGAAGCGGTACTTACTTTTCTTTGTTTTTTTATGCCGGAAAAAGCACTGGAGCAAATGAAAATGGTTTACAGTGATGTGTACGCTTTTCCTCTTTACCTTATAGGCTGGTTCTTATTTTTAACCACTGCATTTATCGCACTATTTTTAGTTGCGGTAATTAAAAACAACCATCATTACAACGGTGGTATATATATATTGTGCTTTTGGTGGATTGGCATTGGCATTGGCATTTATTGGTTTAACGGGTTAACCACAAACCTTTTTACCGATACACTGAAAGGAGCAATACTTCTTGTGCTAACTTATCTAAATAACAAGCAGCAATCAAGCACTCAATAGTTACTGTTTTTAACAATCCTTTTACTTTGAGCAAATTTTTACCCAGTTTTTTAAATTAACACAGCCCACATCCCATTATTTACCGTTTTCGCTTTCTGGAATACTTTTTGAAATACTATAAGAAAAGCAATTATTATGAAAACGGTTAAATATTTATGGATAACATTCATTGCTGCTTTATCAATAGCAGCCTGCTCCGCACCTGTACATGTTGAAAAAGACGATTCGGTTAACTTTAGTAAATACAAAACATATATGTGGGTAGATACCCGGTACAATGAAAATGATAAAACTACAAGACCGGCGGCTTATGGAGATTTGAGTGTAAGAAATGCCGCCAATGCCGAATTAAGAAACGCAGGCTGGAGCGAAGTTTCAAATAACCCGGACCTGCTGGTTAGTTACGATATATTGGTGCAAAATAATACCACCCGCAAAACGGATCCGGTTTATTCACAATCCTATTCCCGTGCCTATTACAACCCCAGGTTAAGAAGATGGGGCACCATTTATTACCCTTCGGAATTTTTGGGATATAATAGTTACGATG
Organism: Chitinophagales bacterium; assembly: GCA_038328115.1. Classification (GTDB taxonomy): domain Bacteria; phylum Bacteroidota; class Bacteroidia; order Chitinophagales; family Chitinophagaceae; genus Ferruginibacter. The sequence goes on along the minus strand of JBBQLS010000068.1, from coordinate 6,809 downwards.
TGCCGGTTAAAGAGGGTACCATAACCATTACTTTAACCGACGCAGATAATGATAAAATAGTTTGGCAAGGATGGACAACAGATGAATTGAATTATACCCGCATTACACAAGAAGAGATAACTGCAGGGGTACACAATATTTTTAGCAAACTTAAAGTGAACGGCAAGTAAAAAAGCTTTACTGCCAACTAAGTTTATAAACCTGGGTGCAAAAAACACGCAGGTTTTTTAATTTGCAGAACTAGTAACCTGGCTTCTAAACGTTAAATTGCTTCAGGTGATGGTCAAGATGCTTGTACATACTTTTGCCCCATTGATCACTAGTAAAAGAGCCAAACATCGGATGCGGAAATCGGCCAACATTATCAGGTCCGTCGTTGTAAAATTGATTTATCAAATCTGTCAATCCCTGTTTTTCCTTTTCAAAGTCACGGCTGTCTTTTATTATAAAATTGGGTGCAGTTGGCAGGTTCTTTTTCCAGGAAGATTCGTTGTATAGTTTTGGTTTTATCATCCAGCCAATCATCAAACCCATAAACATGCGGGGCATTTTTTTATCGCTCAGCGGTACTTTAAATGCTTCTTTACAATGTGCCAGCATTTGTGCAGCATCCATTTTGCCCCATTGGTGCTGGCTGGCGGGTGTAAGGGCATTCATACGGTTAATGATCTCTCCGTAAGTTTCTTTATCAAACAAATTTTTCATGCGGTAAATTTATGGCAATTTATACTTTGTTTTATAATACTTAAGAGAAGCTGTTACCATCTTTTTCAATACATCAACATTAATATCTTCTATCTTTTTTATGTACACACAGGCTTTGGCACTTTTATATTTACCAAACTGGGCAAGCAGTTCTTCTCTTTTATCAAAAGCAGCAGACAGGTACAAAGCAAATTCGGTTTTGCGTGGCGAAAAGCCAACATGCGGTGCATCGCCTTCGTGGCCGCTTTCGTAAACATAGTGGTAACTGCCAAAACCAATAATGGCCGGTCCCCACATTTTTGCCGGAAAGCCCGATTGCTTTTCCATAATATCAACAAGGACAAATGCATCTTTTTGCCGTAGGGCATCGGGTATGGTTTTAATAAAATCAGCAACACTGATTTCAGTTTCGGTTGTTTTAGCCTGGTACCTTGCCATAATTATTTTTTGCTTTTAAAGACAGGATGTTAAAGAAACAAATTTTTTTATGAAATCAAACAATAAACATTCAACAGCTTTACCTTTCAGTAAAGAAAAATTGCACGGTATAAAGTTTTTATATTTACGCTTTGCAAATACAACAGCTTTCCTGATTTTTAATTAGTTTACACAAACAAATAAGTGATGATCTTTGATCTTTTAATTTCTAACATTTCAAAACATATTTATTTAACCGGGGAAGAGGCAACACTTTTTACTTCTCTTTTGCAATACAGATTTTTAAAGGCGGGCGATTTTTTATTGCGTGAAGGCGATGTTTGCAGGTACGAAACTTTTGTAACGAAGGGTTGCCTGAAAACATACTACCAGGATGATAATGGGTTTGAGCATATCCTGGATTTTAGTATTGAAGAATGGTGGGCAGATGATTTATATAGCCTGCTTACCCAAACAGCATCCAGATTGAATATTAAAGCAATTGAGGATACGCATACTTTACAAATAAGTAAAGATGACCTTGAATTGCTATATCAAAAAATACCGAAGTTTGAACGGTTCTTCCGGATAGTTTTTCAAAATGCCTTTATTGCCCAAAGGCGACAGATAAATTTAAGCTTATCCGCTTCGGCAGAAGAACGATACATTTTATTTTTAGAGAAAAAGCCCTATGCCGAAGAACGGTTCTCTCAAAAAGATATAGCCTCTTATTTAGGCATTACCCCGCAATTTTTAAGTTCGTTAAAGAAAAAACTACGGTAGTTAATGTAGATTAACTTTTAAACCGGGGCATTCATTTTTCTTTGTGTTAAACAAAGTAAAATGACAAGAGAGAAATTATTAAATGCTGAAAAAACAGCCATTGAATTATTTGATGCTGTTGAAAAAAGTAACTTAATTATTGCCGGTAAATCAGAAGCACAGCTTTCTTTAGAGGTTTGCAACCTGGCTTTAGAAAAATTCGGGATAAAAAATCACTGGCATAAAAAAATTGTAAGGGCTGGTAAAAACACCTTGTGTATTTATCCTGACAATCCGCCCGATGAAATAATACAGGAAGATGATATGGTGATTTTAGATTTTGGGCCAATCGTTGATGGTTACGAAGCTGACCTGGGCAGAACTTATGTAATTGGCAGCAATGCAAGGAAATTAAAAATTAAAGGAGATGTTGAAAATGCCTGGTACGAAACCCGGGACTGGTATAAAAAACAAACATGCTTAAAATCTTCAGACCTGTTTAAATATGTTGTTGAAAAAGCAACTGAATATGGTTACACATTTGCCGGCGAAATTGCAGGGCATATTGTTGGCAAGTTTCCCCACGAACAACCATTGGACCCCAAAAGCCTGGAACTGGATATTCATCCGCAAAACCATGACGATATGTTTTTATTGGATGCTGATGGTAATAAAAGACATTGGGTTTTAGAATTACTATTTATTGATAAAGAAAATGAGATAGGCGCATATTTTGAATAATTGCTGTAATAATACCTGTTGTTAGCAGTAATTTTAAAAAATTTGTTTAATGAAACAAAAGCTATTTATTGTAATCTTATTTTTATTTCCCTTATTTACTTTTGGGCAAAGTGTAAATTCAACGCCCTTAAAATTTAAGAAAGACTTTGATTTCTTTTGGCAATCAATTGATGAGAACTATTGCTACTTTAATAAAAAGCAAACAGATTGGAACAAGGTAAAAGAAATTTATACACCCCTGTTCGATACAATCAGCAGCAGAAATCAATTTGTAAAAGAACTGGAAAATGTTTTTTATGAGATTTACGATCATCACGCCTCTTTAAATACAAACACAAATAATTCTCAAAGGCTTGTTCCTTCGGGGGCTGATTTATGGGCAGCGTTTATAAACGGAAGGCCAGTAATTACAGAAGTCAGAAAAAATTTTGGAGCAGAAATGGTTGGGATACTTCCGGGAATGGAAGTAATAGCTGTTAATGGTATTCCCGTTCTTAAAGCGATAGAGCCGTTTATTGGCAAAGCGCTAAGATCAACCGATATCGAAGCAAAGAACTACGCACTAAGAACATTGTTAGCCGGTAATCACACCGACAGCAGAAAACTTACCCTGCAATTAAACCAGGTAACAAAAGATTATTTTCCAGATAGCCCCCATCCTCTTCTTGAGCAGATCAGCTACTCAACCATGATCGAGTCAAATATTAAAAACAAAATAGGCTACATTAAGATAAACAACTGTTTATTTGACAATGACCTTATCGCTGTGTTTGACAGTGTAATGCAGTTGATGAAAAATACCAGATCATTAATACTGGATTTTCGGGAAACAGCAAGTGGTGGTAACACTTCTGTAGCAAGGGCAATACTGGGCTGGTTTACAAACAAGGAACAAATTTATCAAAAACACGAATTGTATGCAGAACAAAAAGAAACGGGAATAAAAAGAAGTTGGTTTGAGATAGTTTCTCCCAGGGAAAATAAATATTACAATAAGCCGCTTGTACTTTTAGTTGACCATTGGACAGGCAGCATTGCGGAAGGAATAACCATAGCGTTTGATGGAATGAAAAGAGCCAAAATTATAGGAACTAAAATGGCTGGCCTTAATGGAGCAGGCCAGACATTTGAAATGCCCGATAGTAAAATCAGATTTACTTTTCCTGTAGAACGGCTGTATCATATTAATGGATTACCAAGGGAAAACTTTTTACCGTCGATGCTGATTGATCTTACAAAAGAAAAAAATAATTTGATGGGGGATGTATTTATAGACAAAGCCTGGCAATATTTAAATAGCAACAGGTAAAAAGGTTAAAAATAAAATATGACCATCTCAAAAACAGACAGGCCCGCTTTAATTTTGATTGACATTCAAAAAGGGTTTGAGGATATAGAATATTGGGGCGGACAAAGAAACAACCCGAATGCTGAAGAAAATGCCAGTGAAATTTTAAAGCTTTGGAGAGAAAATGACCTTCCTGTTTTTCATATCCAGCATTGCTCATCTAACCCGGCATCATTGCTACACGAAACAAACGCAGGCAATCAATTTAAAGACCTGGTGAAACCAGTTGGCAACGAACCCATAATTAAAAAAAATGTAAACAGTGCTTTTATTGGTACAAACCTGAAAGAGCAGCTTGACAATATAGGAATAACAAAACTGGTTATCGTTGGTTTAACAACAGATCATTGCGTTTCAACATCTGTAAGAATGGCTGGTAATTTTGGATTTGATACGTTTATTGTTTCTGACGCAACAGCAACGTTTAATAAGAAAGGGATGGAGGGGCAAAATTATACAGCAGAACTTATTCATGAAACGGCATTGGCCAGTTTGAATGCTGAGTTTGCGACAGTAGTATCAACCGATTTTTTGAAACAGCATTTATTTTAGAACAATACTGCTGTATAGAAACTTAAACTTCTGGTATTGCTTCAACCAACATTTCATTATTTTTTTTGTCGTAATACGTGCAGGTCATTCCGGTGATGTTGATTATCCATTCTTCAACACCAGCTTCTGCTGCCCAGCTACAGAATATTGGATAATCTGTTTGGCCCTGCTGGTGAACAGATAATGCCTGTTTTAATTTTTCTACTGATTCAGGTTCTGCAAAATCCATTGTCGGCCACTTTGCATCTGCAGTAATTTTAAAATCATCAACGCCATAATATTCAATATGCCCGTCTGATACAAAATGCTCGTATGCTGTTACGCCAAGGGCTTTCATTTCCTGTATGTAGGCAGGAAAATCAACACCGGATTTTACTTTGGCATGTGTTGCTTTAATTTGTTCTATTGTAAACATGTTTTATTGTTTTTGAACCGACTCTTACGGGCTCTTTCGATTAATTATTTTTACCCGCCTCATCCTAAAATAATTTCAGAAACATCTGATGGTTCTCATTATAATACGTTTCAGTAACTTTAAATTTATGGCTCCCGGTAATAGTGAAGCCTGCTTTAATATAAAAATTTATGGCTCTTTTATTGCCAACCCAGGTAAATAGCCATATACCCGATTGCTTGTGAGTTTTACAGAATTCGATATTAAAGTTTAATAATTCAAGGCCTAATTTAAGATTGTAAAACTCTTTAAGTAAATATATCCGGTCTAACTTGGTTATATTTTTCTGATGGATATTTGAAAGACCTTCATTTAAGATGATTTTGGAGAATCCTGAAATATCCCCATTATAATAAATAATATGGTAAATATTTTTAGCGTCTTTAAGTTCTTCTATAATAGCATCATTATTATAATTATTTTCGAGATACTCATTCAGGTCTCCTGCTGAACAGCTGTCTCTATGCGCTTCTTCTACCGCAATTTTACCAATGTTTGCTATTGCGGTGTAATCTTTTTCTGTTGCCTTTACAATTGAAATCATTTTATAATTTTTTTTAAAAATTCCTGTTGCCCACGGGCTTGTAAATAAAGGTTGGGTATAGAGTTGGATCGGGAGCTTTGAAAAAGCGCAGATACAACGTCTGCGAAGTTTATGGAGCAGCTTTCGCAGTACGACGGTCGCGGCTTGGCGAAGTACGGGAATAGATGCTTGTCAAGCCCGGAACAAATGCTGATTGAAAAACTTTTGTTGAAGATAACAACAAAAAGCTAAATAGTAAATGTCAAGCCCCGAACCAAAGCACAACAGAATTACAAATGCCGATGATAATAAGGTCAAGCCCGTATTTTGCCAAACCTTTTGTTGTGCGTTCGTGCTTTAAAAATTATTCTATTGGATATTCTTTTTTAATAAGCTCCACAAGTCTTATTGCTCGGTCTCTCTGTTCAATGGACTTATTTATAAAAAATTTAATTGTTGATGAATAATAATGATAATTAAGTGATACAGTATTTATATCGTTTACATTGGTAGAAAGTAAGGCCGATTTTACTGTAGGCTTGTTAACAATAGTCCGCCGACTCCCAACATTCGCAAATCCGTTATTCATCATTTGTTGAAAAACATAGCTGTCAAACAACAATGCATTCTTTTTATGAATTTCGTCCATTTTCAGTCGTAACAAATCTGTTTGATTAGTCAACCATTGAAAGGATACATAATAAGAACCAATACTATCTAATAAATTGTTAGGTTTTATATATCGGAGCAGTCCTGAACTTTTCATCTGGTCAAAGGATTTCGAGTTGGTATAAGTATAACCTAGATTGGCTGTGACAGTTCGGGCTGCAACATAAATATCTGGAGTATTTGTAATATCCGAGTGTAGCAATTCAATCAACGAATCGGCCATTTGTGCACCGAACTTATTGCGATCAATCCCCGATTCAAACAAAAATATATCTGTTTGTAAATCAGATGTCAGCGAATTGATTTGTGTCCTCACTTCTTCTTTGTGTTTGATTTCTTCCCTTAAATTCTCGGCAATAAAACCAAGTGTGACCGCAAGAAAAAGCATAAAAAATTCCAACAGGTATTCTCCCCACTTCTTTTTATGTGTCACATGATGAGGGTGTTTATGTACTTCCATATTTTCAGTTTCTTGATTTTGAGTAATAGTCTCTATGTCCTTAGTAGGAGTAATGTCATCAGAAGGATTTTCCAATTGATTACTTGTCGGCTTTTCTAAATGCTCTTCGTCTATATTGTCTGCCATTTATTTTAGTTGGTTGAGTTATTAAAATGTTCAATCGCATGACGCACAACGA
>JBBQLS010000067.1:0-17523 GCA_038328115.1 Chitinophagales bacterium | reverse complement strand
CCGGGAAAAACAAAGTAGTTGATGCTTGTCCAGCCGCCATAACTACGCATAACTTTCAGGCTTTCAATGATATCTTCAAACTGGTAATTGTTGGGCAGGTAATAAGAGCTGTAAATATTTTTACGTGCTGAGTTTGTACTTACCCGGATGCTGTTTAAACCCACTTCGCACAAGGCTTTTACAGCTTTAGGCATACTGCCGTTTGAGTTTATATTGATGCTTCCTTTTTGTGTATGTTTTCTTATTTCTATAATCGATTCACGGATGGTTTCCCACATCAATAAAGGTTCTCCTTCGCAGCCCTGGCCAAAACTAATGATAGGGAATGGCGCCGTTTCCAAATGAGGAACGGTGAACTCAACTATCTCTTCTGCCGAAGGTTTAAAAGTTAACCTATCCTGTGTGCTGATGATGTTTTCCTCTTCCGGCTGAAAAGAAATGCAGCCGATACAATTTGCATTACATGCCGGCGAAACCGGTACGGGACACTCCCATCTGCCGATGGCTAAATTTCTTGCTGCGGGGCAGGTATAAGTCATGCAGCAATTCTCCATTAAATGTTTTATCAGGCGGTTGTGTGGGTAAGCTTCCAGCAAATTTTTTGTGCCTGTCTCAATTATTTCTTCCACATATCCTTCGCTCTCCTGCCGTATATCCTGCTCAATACGAACGGCAGGCACATATATTTTTTCATCTTGCCATGCAGCCGCCGTGTAACAAAACAGCGGTAATGTTGGCGCATCTTTTTCAGTTTCGTAGGCAGCCATGTAAAGGCCCGTATGTGCAGGCGGAATAAAAGCCGCCACAGCCCAACCTTTTTCGCAAAGCCGCATCTCCCCTGTTTCCACATCAATACCAATTCCTTTGCGGCCGGGCAGTTCGTACAAATTTCCACCGGCAGGTAATTCAATCCATTCGTCAGCAGGCACGGGCATTGCATCCCAGCCGCTGCGGCCAGTGGCATACAGCGAGGTATCTTCAAAAATATTTCCTTCGCCGTCTGAATAAAGTATGTATGGGCTTTCTGTTAACATGATTATTTTTAAAAAGAACCGATTAAATTATACAATCAAATTTTCTTTGCAGAACAGGTTAAATTCAGTTTCATCAATTATCGGGCTGTTTGGCAAAATTTCAACCTGTATTATTTTATTTGTTTTAAAATCGATGGTTAATAAATTGTCTTTCAAAATTACATTATCCATTTTAGCCCAGGGAAATATAACTGTTTTAAAAACCCTTGTCAGGTGTACTCCTTCATTTGAAAAGAGTACCGTTGTGTTTTTGCCTTTTACCACGGTTACAATTATATAAACTCCTGCAAAAGCAAGCATGGCAATAATGCCAACCTGCTGAAACCAGAAATTGGCATATAATAAAGCCATTATCAAACTAAAGGTTTCAAATGCTTTTGAATATTTTCTACAGCAATAATAAACCGTGCTGATGATGGCATAAAAACCGAGTAAAATATAAATACCGAGCCTTACTTTATTATCCTCCGTATTTAATGCAATCATTGCAGCAGCAATATGCAGAAAAAATAAAAACCAGGTAAACAGTTTATATGCTTTTTGATTATTGTCTTTTAAAGTAAAGCTGTATTTCATTAAACCGGGTTTACAGCAACCAGTAAATTACACAATTTAAACAAACACCTGGCACCAACATTCTCATCCCATTCATCCTGGCTTACACCAACCTCATTCAGATCAAACCCAATAAATTTGCGGCCGCTTTGTACCAGGCGTTTAAAAATATAAAATACCTGTTCGGTTTCAAACCCACCCTGCACAGGGGTTCCGGTGTGTGGGCAAAGTTTTGGATCCAGCCCATCAATATCGAAACTAATATAAACTTTATCCGGCAAGTGGTTGATTATTTCATCAACAATCTGCTTCCAGGTTTGTCCTTCGTACTGGCGCTCTTTTATATCCTTATCAAAATAGGTAACTACCCGGCCATTGCTGGCATTAATAAAATCTACTTCTTCTTCGCAATAATCCCGTATGCCAACCTGCACCAGTTTATTCAATTGAGGAATCTCTGCAAGCGCATTGTACATAATGGATGCATGGGAATATTTAAACCCTTCGTAAGCATTCCGTAAATCACAATGTGCATCAATTTGTAAAATGCCGAATTCGCCATGCTTTTCTGCAATGGCCTTAAAGTAGCCAAGCGGCGTGCTGTGATCACCTCCCAATAAACCAACCAGTTTTCCGGCATCGAGTAATGCTTTTGTATGCTCAAAAACCCAGTTATTTAAAAACACACTCCCTTCGTTGATCTCTTTCAGCGATTTACACATGAATTTATTATCTGCAACCACCTCGGCATGAGATATATAGTTGATGAGCAGTTCAGCCTCTTTGCGCAGGTAATCACTCTTCATCAGCACTTTTTTATCGCACGGCTGCATAAAAAACCCCTGTTTCCAGCCGTCTTTTACGTCGGGGTCAAACAAATCAACCTGCAGGCTTGAATTAAACACATGCTCTGGAGCCCTTGCTGTACCTGCATTGTAGCTTACGGTAACCTCCCAGGGAACAGGAAGTATAATCAGCCTGGCATCTTCTTCTGAAAAGGGTAAACCAAAAATATTATTGTCGGGGTTACCAACCGAGTTAGGATTAAAATTCGAAAGATCAGTCATCACTTTTATTTAAATAAACGGATTTGGCAACTTGCCAAAACTAAAAACGCTGCAAAGATAACTGAGTTTGGGGTTAAGTGATATGAGTTTTGTGTTGGAAGCCATATTCTACTAGTGGGCTGCGGGGAAGTAACACATGACGAAAGCCGGTAACAACTGCCGAAAATTTACATGTGGAAATCGTTGCTTAATTCTAAGCCAGACAAAACTGATACAAATCATTTAAGAAGATGAGCAATTTGTTATACAAAATGAAAAGAAAAACTTGATTTGAGTTACCTTTGCACCGAAATTACTTCCATGAAAAGAACACATATTATTTTCCTTGTTGCCATTGCGGCATTAATTGTTGGGTTAATCGTTTTTTCTGCCGGCGATTTTTCAACCTACGAAACCATCAAATCTGCACAAAGTAAGCAGGGCAAATTTGTACACTTGATTGCAAAGCTGGACAAAACAGAACCGATTGAATACGATGCGGTAAATAACCCCAATTACCTCAGTTTTTATGCAGTTGACAGCCTGGGTGGCAAAACAAAAGTGATTTTTCACAACAGTAAGCCAACCGACCTGGAAAAAAGTGAGCGTATTGTAATGAAAGGTGCCATGAAGGGCGACCATTTTGAATGTAAAGATATTTTGCTGAAATGCCCCAGTAAGTATAAAGATGATAAAAAACAATTGGAAAAAACTATTACAAACCAACAGGATTCAACTTATTAATACCGGGAATTTGTAATTAGGAATTGGGGTGACTGTATACAGAATTTGAATAGCATGAATTATAAAGGATACAAAGATTTGGAATGTTATATTAAAGCCAGGGAGCTTAGAATTTTTATATCTGATTTGTCAAAAAAAATCCCGACGTATGAAAAATTTCTTTTAACTGCACAAATTGTTGATTGCTCAAGATCTGTTTCAAGAAATATTGCTGAAGGTTATGGTAGATATACTTATACCGACACCAGGCATTTTTTTATTATTTCCAGGGGTTCAACAACAGAAACCATGGAGCAATTAACTACAGCATTCGATGAAAGATATATTACAGAAGAGGAACTTAAAAAAGGAGAAGAAAAGTGTGAACTTGTTTTTAAATTGATAAACGGATACATTGCTTACTTAGACAAATCAAAGAAACAATTGCTGAAACAACCTAACCTAAATCCTAATTCCTAATTACAAATTACTTTTCATATGGAATTTGAAGGCGAACATTTACTTCCCGGACAGATAGGGCATTTCTTTGTATTGCTTGCATTTATTGCTTCAATCATTTCGACCATTGCATTTGCAACTGCTTCGTATAAAAAAGATTTAATTGAAAAAAAATCCTGGCTCAATTTTGCCAGGATTGCTTTTGTTACACAACTTATTTCGGCCGTAATTATTTTCGTAACCATATTTTACATCTGCTCCAATCATTATTTTGAGTACATGTATGCTTACAAGCATGCATCAAAAGAACTGGAGCCAAAGTACCTGTTGGCCTGCATTTGGGAAGGACAGGAAGGAAGTTTTTTATTATGGACAGTCTGGCATTGTGTGCTGGGGTTAATTATTATCTTCCGGTCAAAAGAATGGGAAGCACCTGTTATGACGGTTATCAGCCTGGCCCAGTTTTTTTTACTGATGATGCTGATCGGTATTTATGTGGGCGAGGTAAGATTGGGCAGCAGCCCTTTTACATTAACCCGCAATGAAATTGCCGGACCCATTTTCAATCAGCCAAATTATTTAAGTTTTATAAAAGATGGCGTAGGCTTAAACGTATTGCTCCGCAATTACTGGATGGTTATTCATCCGCCAATTTTATTTTTAGGATTTGCATCAACCATTATTCCTTTTGCCTACGCTTACGCCGGCATACAAACCAAACGCTTTGGCGATTGGATAACCCCTGCCCTGCCCTGGGCCTTATTTTGCGCCTGTGTGTTGGGCGTTGGTATTATGATGGGAGGTAAATGGGCGTATGAATCTTTATCCTTTGGTGGATATTGGGCCTGGGATCCGGTTGAAAATGCATCACTGGTACCTTGGCTTATTATGGTTGCCGGTTTGCATACCATGGTAATTTTTAAAGCCACCGGCCATTCATTAAAAGCCAGCTATATTTTTGCTTTTCTTTCATTTATTTTCATACTGTATTCAACCTTTTTAACCCGTACTGGCATTTTGGGTGATACATCGGTTCATGCTTTTACAGATGCAGGCAAAGCCATCAATATAATGCTGCTGCTTTTTCTTGCGACATTTACTTTGCCATCGCTCACCTTATTCTTTGTGTACTCCAAAAAAATGCCTGCCATACAAAAAGAAGAAAATGTAAACTCCCGTGAGTTCTGGATGTTCATAGGCTCCCTGGTAGTATTTTTATCAGCGTTGTTTATTATAGCAAAAACATCGGTACCGGTTTACAATAAAGTTTTTGGCACCAAAATAGCCCAGCCCGAAGATGTTGAATTCTCCTATAATAAAGTGATTGTGCTTGCGGCTATCATCATCGGCTTATTAAGTGCCGTTACACAATACTTCAAATACAAAAAAACAGAACCTCGTTATATTTTAAAAAAGATTGTAGTACCAACTGTGATAGCAGCAATTATTACAGCTTTGCTGGCTGTTTTTTATCCGCTTACCTATTATAAAGGTGGTGCTGGTTTTCTGGGTGCTGTTTATGTAGCACTTTTCGCAGCTATCTATTCAGTGATAGCCAATGCCGCCTATATCTGGAGCGGATTGAACGGGAAGTTAAAAGCAGCGGGAGGCTCTATTGCTCACCTCGGATTTGCATTGATGATTGTGGGTATTCTTATTTCATCCAGCAACAAAACGGTGATCAGCAGCAGCAGTTCAAATGGAATCAACCTGCAGATATCCGGTAAAGATCCCATGACCAAGCAGACCGATAATCCGATGGAAAACCTGACACTGATACGCCAGGTGCCTGCAAGGATGGGTCCTTATGAAGTCACCTATATTAGGGATTCTTTCGGCAATGAAAAAGGAAGACGTTTTTATGAACTGCTTTTTCAGCGTATAGATGGAACCACTAAAAAAGTACTGGAACAATTTACTTTATGGCCCGATGTGTACATCATGAAGGATAACAACATGAGCAGTAATCCAGATACCAAATCATACATGAGCAAGGATGTATTTACGTTCATTTCCTATGCAGTAAACAATAGCAAAGAAACGGATACCGCACAGTTTAAGATTAAGGAAATGGCTGAAGGCGACACCGCTTTTTACAGCAATGGTATTATTATATTGAACCGGGTTGTAAAAAATCCCGACAATGAAAAATATCATTTTAAATCAACGGATGCCGCACTGATGGCGGATATTACGCTTATCAGTAAAGACAGTATGCACTACAAAGCGTCGCCTCTTATTGCGATTGATCAGTTTGGTGTTAACCAGATTGATGATACGGTTTATGCACAAAACATGTACGTAAAATTTGCCGGCGTTACCGATACAAAAAAAATAAAAATAGGCATTAAGGAATCTGATAAACTGATTGAATACGTTACTCTGAAGGCCTATGTTTTTCCGTACATTAACCTGGTATGGCTTGGGTTAATAGTTATGGCACTCGGCATAGTTATGAGTGCAATAAAGCGGGCTAAACTTTCCGTTTTACCCGCTGCTGTGGCTTTAATTTTTGCCGCAGTTGGGCTATTCTATATGTTTCTTTTAGCAAATTAGAATCACAATCGGCCTGTAGTTGACGAATAATTTTTTCAACTTTTTTGTTTGCATCCTGATACAAATCAGCTGTATCAAAAAAATGTTGCAGGAAAGCCGGATCTTTCAGAAGCGAATCAACCATTTGCGGCACCTGATGAACCATCATTGTATCGCAGTTACTTTTTATTGCAGCATAGCCAGAGTCTATCCTCGCTTCCGAGAGTGAATCTGCAATCCGCTGAATTTCAAGTTCAGTTGGAACTTTATCTCCTCCCAAACATCCGCAGAACAAAATAATAACACAATAAAAACTATATTTTAAGGTTACCTTAAGCATCATAATGATATAAATATTGGTCTAAATTGTAAATTTACAGTATGCAAAGGCTGCGGCGCCAAAAACATTATCACACAAAAATAGTACTGCTCCTGGTAATTTTTATTACAGGTAATGCCACCGTATATGCACAAACCGGCATTAACGATACGCTTAAAACGTATGCGGTAGTTTATGATGGCGACACCATTGAGGCTAAAACTTTATCAAACGTTGACTTTTTTGCAAGGATAGCCAATGCCAACCAGGAAATGCGTGCAAAAATGACCAGGCTGCGTAATGCCATTATTGTTACGTATCCTTATGCTATGCGGTCGGGTTTGATATTAAATGAAATGAATGTAGCCCTGGTCGGCATTACCGATAAAACGGACCGGAAAGATTACATCAAGTCCCGGGAAAAAGACTTAAAAAAAGAATTTACCGATCCGTTAAGCAATTTATCTATTTACCAGGGCAGGGTTTTAATGAAACTGATAAACCGGCAAACCGGTAATAATTGCTACGATATTATTAAAGAATACAAAGGCGGGCTCACCGCCAGGTTCTATCAAACCATAGCTTTCTTCTTCAGCAGCAGCCTTAAACAGGATTATGAACCCAATGGCGATGACCTTGAAATTGAAATGATATTAAGAGAAGTTTGCCGAACGTATGGGTTTAATTATGCCGTTAACCGGCAGCAGATGTGACCCATTGCCTGTTAACTTTTCTTCAGAAAAACCAACCTTTCAACTTTTGATATGTTATTAATTCTGCACTTTGATGCTGTTTGTGTTAATAACCATACAAATCATGCTCAATGTCATACCAATTCTACAGGCATATTGGGTTAAATATGTTAATTTGCGGCCAGAAATTCTGAACCTAAGTATGAAGTTAGAGATATTGGCATTTGGCGTTCACCCCGATGATGTGGAATTGAGTTGTGCCGGAGTTTTACTTGTTGAACAAAAGAATGGTAAAAAGACGGGAATAATTGATTTAACACAGGGTGAATTAGGAACGAGAGGAACAGCAGCAACCCGTAAAAAAGAAGCAGCAGATGCAGCTAAAATTCTGGGTGTTGATGTAAGGGAGAATTTGGAAATGGCTGATGGCTTTTTGCAAAACGATGAAGTGCATCAACGCAAGATCATTACAAGCATAAGGACCTATCAACCAGAAATAATTTTGTGCAATGCACCTGAAGACAGGCATCCGGATCATGGTAAGTCGTCGAAGTTAGTGGCAGATGCCGCTTTTCTTTCCGGATTGATGAAGATAGAAACGGAGTTGAATGGTTCTTTGCAACTGGCCTGGCGGCCTAAATATGTTTTCAGATATATTCAGGACCGTTTTTTACAACCTGATTTTGTAGTGGACATTACCGCTGTTTTTGAACAAAAGATTGAGGCAATTAAAGCATATAAAACTCAGTTTAACAACTCTGATACAGATGAACCGCAAACTTACATTTCTACACCTGATTTTTTAGACAGTGTAATTTACAGGCATAAGTGGTTCGGAAAAATGATAGGTGTAAAATATGCAGAAGGTTTTATAACAGAAAAAATAATCGGCATCAAAAATTTTGATGCATTAATAAAAGAAGATACTTAATTTAAAATTCAAATAATCAACATGGCAACGCCTAAATTTTCAAACGTACAAAAATCTAATTTTCACCAGGAACTTAAAAAAAGGGTAAGCAACTATTTTGCTGAGTCGAAGACGCCCTCCTATGGCGATTTCGGCCTGTACTTTAAAGCTGTTTTACTTTGGACGCTGTATGTAGCGCTTTACGTTCACATCATGTTTTTTACGCCGCAAAACTGGATTGCCATACTTGAATGTGTTGCAATGGGCGGTTTAACTGCTGCCATTGGTTTTAATGTGATGCATGATGGTGGCCACGGCAGTTTCAGCAAAAGCAAAATATGGAATAAAATTGCGGCTTTTTCTGTAAACGCACTGGGCGCAAGCGGCATTATGTGGAACAACAAACACAATATCATTCACCATACCTATACCAATATTGATGGCATTGATGACGATATTGAAATTAAACCATTGCTGAGGATGTGTAGCACACAAAAAAAATATTTTATACACCGTTTTCAGCATGTTTATGTTTGGTTTTTATATACCCTGTTATTGTTGGTTTGGGTTTTTCAATCTGATTATAAAAAATATTTCAGTAAAAAAGTTGGTTCTGTACCCATTAAAAAAATGAGTGCTTTTGATCATTTCGCTTTCTGGATTGCAAAAATTGGTTACTATTTTATGATGATTGTTTTACCCATCATGCTGCTGGGATTTGTGAAATGGATGGTTGGCTTTTTAATCATTGCCATGTTTGCAGGTTTTGTGTTAAGCATCGTGTTTCAACTGGCACACACAGTTGAAGAAACAACTTTCCCGGTGCCTAATGCCGATATCAATACCATCGAAAACGAGTGGGCCATTCACCAGGTTGAAACCACCGCTAACTTTGCCACCAGAAATAAACTGATCTCCTGGCTCGTTGGTGGTTTAAATTTCCAGATAGAGCATCACCTGTTTCCAAAAATTTCTCACATACACTACCCTGCTATCAGCAAAATAATTAAAAAAACCTGCGAAGAATATGGCGTAAAATATATTGAATTCAGAAGAATGCGTCATGCCATTGTATCGCACACTGTTCATTTAAGAAAAATGGGCAGAGCTTAAGGTAAGCTGTATTCTTTTTTATACCGGTCTTTTTATTATTTACATTTACAGTAGTAATAAAAAGGCTTTTTTATTACCTCCATTTTAAAACTCAATTATAATGACAGTAAAATCCGATACAGTAAAAAAAAAGACAGCAAAAACATGGTTGGATAAGCACAGGGAAACATTAACCCCCGGGCAACGCATCGCCGACTCAGTGGCAACTGGTATGGGATCCTGGAAATTTATTATATGGCAAACAATTTTCGTTATTATATGGATGACCTTAAATGTCATTGGCTTTATCAGGCACTGGGATGCATATCCATTTATCCTCCTCAATCTTATTTTTTCAACACAGGCTGCTTATGCTGCCCCCATCATCATGATGGCGCAAAACCGCCAGAGTGAAAGAGACCGCATACAAGCACAGGCAGATTATGATACTAACCTGGAAGCAAAAAGAGAAATAGAAGCCTTACAATTACAACTCAACAAAATTGAAACAGAAAAATTAGACGAGATTATGAAGATATTGACGGAAATGAAAAAGAGTCAGTAGTCAGTAATTGATTGGAGCCCGAATATTTATAAGTTCATGATCTTCCTGTTCTAAAATGATCTAATGACTCAATAAACAATGTCTTATTGACTTCCATATTTTAATGCCACTTCTTTTCGTAAATTTGCGCTTCAACTAAAAAAATAATGAGCGAAGAAAATCCACAGGATGCCATGCAAAGCCTCAATTTTATTGAAGAGATTATTCAAGCAGACCTGCAGCATGGAAAATATAAAAGTATACTTACCCGTTTTCCACCCGAGCCAAATGGTTACCTGCATATTGGTCATGCAAAAGCCATCTGCCTTAATTTTGGGCTGGGCATTAAATATGGCGGCAAAACCAATCTTCGTTTTGATGACACCAACCCGGTAACAGAAGAAACTGAATATGTTGAAAGCATCAAAGAAGATATTAAATGGCTGGGCTTTAACTGGGCCGAAGAATTATATACCTCTGATTATTTTGATACCCTGTATAACTATGCTGTTAATCTTATAAATAAAGGCCTTGCGTATGTTGATGATTCAACTGCCGAGGAAATTGCTGCCATGAAGGGGACACCCACCGAACCTGGCAAAGACAACCAATACCGCAGCAGGACCATTAAAGAGAACCTTACTCTATTTACCGACATGAAAGCCGGTAAATATAAAGATGGTGAAAAAGTATTGCGGGTAAAAATTGATATGCAGCATACGAATATGCTGATGCGTGATCCCATCATTTACCGTATTAAGCATGCCCATCATCACCGCAGCGGCGACAAATGGTGCATTTACCCCATGTACGATTTTGCACATGGACAAAGCGATAGCATTGAAAACATTACCCATTCCATTTGTACACTGGAATTTATTCCACACCGGGAATTATACGACTGGCTGATTGAAAAGTTAGAAATCTTTCCTTCTCATCAATATGAATTTGCAAGACTGAGCATGACTTATACTGTGATGAGCAAAAGAAAATTGCTGCAACTGGTAAATGAAAATCATGTTACCGGCTGGGATGATCCACGTATGCCAACGCTCAGCGCTTTCCGCCGAAAAGGTTATACACCCGAAAGCATTCGCAGTTTCTGCGATAAGATCGGCGTTGCTAAAAGAGAAAATTTTATAGACCTGAGCTTACTGGAATTTTGTTTACGTCAAGATCTGAACCAAAAAGCTTTACGGGTAATGGCGGTGCTTGATCCTGTTAAGCTCATCGTAGATAATTATGAAGAAGGGAGAACAGAAGAAATGCAAAGTGAGAATGGACCAGATGAAGCATTGGGAAAAAGAATACTTCCGTTTGGTAAAGAAGTCTGGATAGAGCGTGAGGATTTTATGGAAGAGCCTGCAAAAAAATGGTTCAGGCTTGCACCAGGCGCCCTGGTTCGTTTAAAGAGTGCCTATATTGTAAAATGCGAAAGCTTTATAAAAGATTCTGACGGAAAGGTAACTGAAATTCATTGCACCTATATACCTGAAAGCAGGAGCAGTAACGATACCAGCGGCATCAGCGTAAAAGGAACAATACATTGGGTAAGTACTGCACATGCAATACCTGCCGAAATTCGTTTGTACGAACGTTTGTTTACAGTAGAAAATCCTTTGGGTGAAGAAGGCGATTTTAAAGATACCATAAACCCCAATTCTTTACAGATAATTACCAATGCTATGGTTGAGCCATCACTTAAGCAAGCAACATTAAACAGCCGCTACCAATTTATACGCAAAGGGTATTTTTGCTTAGATAAAGATTCCTCACCCCAAAAATTAGTATTTAACCGTACGGTTACTTTAAAAGATGCGTGGGCGAAGGAGGTGAAGAAAAATTAAAAGACAAATTCTCTTCTTATTTCTCTCCTGATAGTAATCGGGAGAGAAATCTTATTACTCAAAATTGTGAGCCTTTAAAAAAATCTGTTTACTGGTAGATATCTCCTATCGTCGATATGACAAAAGCGAAAACCTATTTCTTATCCGACAAACTCACATTAGGAAAAACCGAAGCCAGCATAATTACAACCGTGCTTGCCAGCATCAGGTATAATCCAAACATCTTTTGGGGACAGTAATTATTATAACATGCCCCAAAAACAATAAATGTTCTTACCGCATAAGCCAGCATAAATGCGCTCATAAAAAGATTGCCCCTTTTTGCCC
Organism: Chitinophagales bacterium; assembly: GCA_038328115.1. Taxonomy (GTDB): domain Bacteria; phylum Bacteroidota; class Bacteroidia; order Chitinophagales; family Chitinophagaceae; genus Ferruginibacter. The sequence goes on along the minus strand of JBBQLS010000067.1, from coordinate 5,440 downwards.
AGAGCTTTGGCAACAGCATAAATACCCCTATCATTAAAGCAAAAAAGCTGAAAATAAAACCAGGCCTTCCGTAATAATGTTTGTAACTGTAAAACCCGGTAAATACCCGGTCAGCTTCATGTACAATTTGAGAATCTGCATAATATCCCCAGGGTAAAAAGCAACTGACAATTAGTATTATACAGGCTGCAATGCCAACCCAATGAAGAACCTTCACAAACATATTTTTGGTTTTATCTGAATGGTAAAGTTAAGTGTATGTATCACTACAGCAAAGTATTGAAATTTATTTCACCGGCATTGCATCCTTTTAAGCCACTTGGCAAATAAATTATTTTCATAAATTACATTGGTATTGATAATTGAGATTTGTTTAAACTTTTGCCGATAAGAAATCAGTAATTCAAGAATATAGCCATTTATGAAACTTGATAATATTTTCACTGACAAAACATTAAAGCAAAAGGCCAAAGTAGAAATGTTAAGTGCTTTATTGCTTGGTAAAAAATTAAGCATTAACGAATTGCTCACTTTTGTTCAAGGCGCAAATGACACAGAGAAAGCAACCTGTATTGAATCTCTGGAATTTGCAACAAAACAAAATGCCGGCATTGCAACGGAAAAATGTTTAAAATTTGTTTCAGAATCGTTGGCAGATAAAGCACCAAGAATAAAATGGGAATCTGCCAAAGTGATTGGCAATATTGCTCATCTTTTTCCTGCAAAACTTGATAAAGTCATTCGTAATCTACTTACCAATTCTGAAAATGAAGGTACAGTGGTACGATGGGCTGCAGCATTTGCTCTGGGCGAAATATTAAAACTTAATACCAAACTTAATAAAGAGCTTTTGCCAATCCTGGAAGCAATCTGCAACCGGGAAGAAGACAATGCCATTAAGAAAAAATATCTTGATGCAATAAAGAAAAGCCTCAAGATTTGTAAAAAATAGTTACCTGTGGACTGTAAACAAATAAAGGCAGCCTGGAAGCTACCCTTATTCTTTGAGGTCCCGACCGGATTCGAACCGGTGTAGAAGCTTTTGCAGAGCTTTGCCTAGCCACTCGGCTACAGGACCAGATGAAAAATCAAAAGTAAAAATTCAAAATGAAGAATTTTACATTTCATTTTTTAACAGCGCAAAAATAGGGTAATTTTAAGGAAATTACACAAGCAAATTCAAAATATGAGCCGCATTGCAGAATCTGAATTGATCATAAACGACCGTGGCGCAGTTTATCATTTAAATTGCTGCCCCGAAGAAATTGCATCTACCATCATTACCGTTGGCGATCCCGACCGTGTTGGCGAAGTAAGCAAGCATTTCGACAAAATAGAATATCAAAACAAACACCGGGAGTTTGTTACCCATACCGGTTATATAGGCCAGAAAAGAATTACTTGCGTAAGTACGGGAATTGGCCCCGATAATATTGATATTGTTTTAAACGAACTGGATGCACTGGCAAATATCGATTTTGACACAAGGCTTATTAAAGAAAAACTAACCTGTCTCAATATCATACGGCTGGGTACATCGGGTTCGCTGCAAAGCGATATACCGGTAGATAGTTTTGTTGCAAGCACACACGGCCTTGGGCTGGATAACCTGATGCATTTTTACCGCCAGGAAAATAATGAGGAAGAGAACCAGATTATACAGGCTTTCAGTACGCACACACAATTAAATTCAGGTAAAATTTCGCCGTACATAAATATGGCCAGTGCTGCGCTGATAAAACATTTTACAAAAGATTATCACCAGGGCATTACCGTAACCTGCCCGGGTTTTTACGGACCGCAAGGGCGGGTACTCAGGCTGGGGCTTGGTTACCCAATGCTGATAGACAACCTCACAAATTTTCAGTTTGGTAATTACCGGATAACTAATTTTGAGATGGAGACGTCAGCCATTTATGGTTTGGGAAATGCACTGGGGCATCATTGCCTGAGCCTGAGTGCTATTGTAGCCAACCGTATCAGCAAAGAATTTTCGAAAGATGGTGCATTGGCTGTTGAAAATTTAATAAAACAATCTTTACAAATAATATCAGATTCAAGTATTTAAAATGCAAATAGAATTTTATAAGTACCAGGGCACCGGAAACGATTTTGTTATTCTTGAAAACAGGGATAATAAATATGATGATTTAACTCCAAAACAGGTAAAACAAATCTGCGACCGCAGATTTGGCATTGGTGCAGATGGGCTGATGTTGCTGAACAAACATGCTGAACTGGATTTTGAAATGAAATATTTTAATGCAGATGGCAATGAAAGCAGCATGTGCGGAAATGGAGGCCGTTGCCTGGTTCAGTTTGCAAAAAATCAGGGCATGCACAAAAGCACTTACCGGTTTATGGCTATTGATGGAAAACATGAAGCCGATATTGATATGCACAATATTGTTCGCCTTAAAATGAAGGATGTAGATAAAGTAGAGTACCACTCTGGTTATGCAGTGCTCAATACAGGTTCGCCACACTTTGTAAAATTTGCAACAAATGTTGAAGATATTGATGTGCTGGAAACAGGCCACGAAATACGCTATAGCAAAGCATTTGGCGCAACAGGCATTAATGTAAATTTTGTGGAAACGACTGATGAAGACGGTATTTTCGTTCGCACTTATGAGCGTGGTGTAGAAGATGAAACGCTGAGTTGCGGCACTGGTGTTACGGCATCGGCATTAATGAATGCCCACAACGAAAAAGGGTTTAACCGGGTGGAAGTTAAAACTCCGGGCGGCCATTTAAGCGTTGAGTTTAATAAGATAGACGACGAACATTTTGATAATATCTGGCTTTGTGGCCCTGCCGAAATGGTTTACAAAGGAGAAATTGAAATATGACCAAAACTGAAATTATAATTGCTTCCGAAAAAGTCTTTAACCGCTTTTCAAAAACCTGCAACAGCATGGATGAGGTCTTGCTTTTTAAAAAGCCAACAGCTAAATGGTCAACAGCAGAAAACATACAGCACCTTATTATATCAACTAAAATGACGACTTTGGCTTACCGGCTTCCAAAATTTATTGTATGGTTGGTTGGCGGTAAGCCCATCAGGCCATCCCACACTTATGAAGAGTTGAAAGACAAATACTATAAAAAACTTGCTGATGGAGGAAAGGCAAGGGGCGTGTTTGTTCCCAAACCCATCGAAATAAAATACGGTAAACAAAAATTAATGGATAACTGGCAAAATGCAACTACTGCATTCATGCTTGCGTTAAGTAAAAACAGAACCGAGCAGAACCTGGATGCATACCTGGCAAGACATCCTTTGCTTGGCCGCATTACATTAAGGGAGTTATGCTACTTCACCATTTTTCATACCGAGCATCATTTAGAGGCCATTCATAAAATCAGCGCAAACCAATGATTCAATATTTTAAAAACACCGACCGCCAAACCATTGCTATTGACAAGGCCGAAAATGCGGTTTGGGTAAATGTGCTGCCGCCGCTTAAACAGGAAGAGTTTACCGAACTGAGCGAAACCATGAATATTCCTGTTGATTTTTTAAAAGATTCGCTGGACATTGATGAACGCAGCCGTTACGAAATTGAAGACGATGTAAAACTGATTGTAATAAAAACACCAACCGAAAATAATTCCTTCAACCTCAACGATGCGTTTTACATTACCATTCCAATTTGTATAATCCTTACGCATAACCAGATTGTAACAGTAAACTCTTTCGAGAACGAAGCCATAAAAAAATTCCTGAACAGCTTTCAGCACCGCAACCCCGACAGGATGAATATGATGGTGCTTAAAATATTTGAAAAAGTAACTACCAACTTCCAGGATTATTTAAAAGAAATAAATACAAGGCGCAACAGCCTTGAGCAGAAACTCTACGACAGTAACCGCAATGAAGAATTACTGCAACTGATGCGTATTCAAAAAAGTTTTGTGTATTTTCTTACAGCCTTAAGAAGTAATGAACTGCTGATGATGAAGATAAGCCGCACCAACATTTTTAAGTTAAATGAAGACGAAAAAGATTTTCTGGAAGATCTGATTGTTGAAACATCGCAGGCGCTTGAAATGGCAAATACTTACACAAATATACTCAACAGCACGCTGGATGCTTTTGCCAGCATCATCAGCAATAATCAGAACGATGTTTTAAAACGGCTTACCACCCTCACCATTTTTTTAAGTGTACCGGTTTTAATTGCCAGTATTTATGGGATGAATGTTCCCATTCCATATAAAGAAAGCCGCATGGCGTTCTGGCTACCGGTCATACTATCAATCATTATACTTGGTTTTGTTATCTGGAACTATGCAAAACGTTACAGACGATGATCAGCATGTTCAACATCAGGGTTTATGGCATTTTAATTAATGAAAAACGGCAGATTTTGGTCAGCGATGAGTTTATACGTGGTGCGTACATTACTAAATTTCCCGGTGGCGGGCTGGAGTTTGGCGAAGGCACCCGGGAATGTCTTGCAAGAGAATTTATGGAAGAGATGAACCTGAAAGTAAAAGTTACAAATCATATTTACACAACCGATTTTTACCAGCAAAGTGCTTTCAATGCAGCACACCAGATCATCTCCATTTATTATTTTGCCGAAGCATTAGAACCGATCACTGCTCCCTTACGCAGCAAGCCTTTTGATTTTGATGCACAACAATTAAAGATGTATGAAGAGACCGGCGAAACAGAAACTTTCCGTTTTATTGATTTGGAAAATTTTTCGGAAGAAACAGTAAGTTTACCCATTGATAAGATTGTTGCCAACATGATAAAAGAGACAGCATGATAACAACCGACAACTTTTTTAAACAGGAAATTGTTCTTCAGAACGACCGATCAAAACTTGAGCCACTTACCGAAGAGCATTACGAACATCTATTGCCCATTGCGTTGCAAACAGAGATTTGGGAGTTTACCGGAGCCAAAGTAAAAAATGAAGCCGATTTTAGAAGGTATTTTGATACGGCACTTACCGAGAGAAGATCAGGCCGCTCCTACCCATTCGCCATTTTTGATAAACAACAAAACAAATATGCCGGCTGCACCCGTTACGCTAATATTTCCTTCCCCAATAAAAGGCTGGAAATTGGCTGGACCTGGTACAACCCTGCTTTACAGCGCAGCGGCATAAATAAAGCAACAAAAATTTTATTGTTAAGTTTTGGATTTGAGCAACTGAACCTTAACAGGATTGAATTAAAAACCAGTCTGCTCAATTTAAAATCGCAGGGTGCCATGCTTAAAATTGGAGCGGTAAAAGAAGGCGTGTTAAGAAGACATTCTATAAATGAAGATGGGCTTGTAAGAGATACCGTGTATTTTAGTTTTATAAAAGAAGAATGGCCGCAGATAAAATCAACCATCTTTAAAGAATTTACGAACCTCCCACAAAGCCGCTAAGCACACTAAGAAAACTTTTGTGTCTTTTGTGCCTTTGTGGGCAAA
>JBBQLS010000066.1:0-17684 GCA_038328115.1 Chitinophagales bacterium | reverse complement strand
GATGGGGATGGAAAAATGAAAGCAGGCCTGCACAGCACCACCAAACAGATACGCAGTAACAACTGCCGTAGTATGCAAACATTGGAAGAACAGGTTACCGGTGATATTTATGATGAGAACAGGGAGTTTAATTATTACACCGCAAAAATGTATGCCTCACTTTTTTTTACAAAAGACAGTATTTGCGGCGAGGATAATATTGTTACAGGCAAAGAGTTTAGTACCGCTGGTAAAACCGGTTTGGAGAAAAATAAAGAGCAGTTGAAAATGCTTTTCTTCAACCCAGGAAAAAGAATAAATGGCTTACCATTTATCAGCAATAAAACAGCCATTTATGAGGATGAACTTGCCGATAAATACGATATGAGTATTGACATTGACCTGTTTAAAAATATCAGTTGCTACATCTTTACCCAAAAAGTAAAACCCGAAAATAAAAGCGATGTAGTAGTTGATGAAATGACAACCTGGTTTAACGACCAGACTTTTGAAGTGGTTGCCCGAAACTACTCGTTAAGCTACAGTGCCGGTGTGTACGATTTTAAGGTTAGAATGGAAGTGGAAATGACAAAATTTGGTGAATACCTCGTTCCATCCTTAATACGGTATATTGGCAACTGGAAAGCTATTTTTAAACCACGGGAAAGAGGCATTTTTACGGCTACCCTTTTTGATTTTAAATAGCAATCAGAAAATTTGCCGGGAAGGCGGGAATACGGTAAAGAATGAAAAAATTTCTTTGCTATTAATGTCTTTCCGACTTACCGGCAAAAAAAATGCTTTGCCATTTTATTAACTTTTTGATACGTAATTTTAGCGCATGAATAATCTACCTAAAAAACTATTACCTGCAATTTTTTTGCTTGCAGTCTTTAACACACAGGCACAAACAAACGGCCGCGATTTTACCAGAATTGATGCTTACGTAAAAAGCCTTGGGCCGTTAGAGAATATGAGTATGGGTACCATCAACAATGTGGTAAGCAACAAGTTTACCGATAAAATGGATAAAGCAAGAGCCATTTATTATTGGGTTGCTCACAATATAGTGTACGATCCAAAACTGATACGCAGCAACAGTACCGCTAAAAATACCCCTGCAGAAGTTTTGCAAACCCGTAAAGCAGTGGGCATTGGCTTTGCCAGCCTTTTTCAGGATATGTGCAGCAGTGCCGATATACGCTGTCTTACAGTAGATGGTTTTGTAAAATATAATACACAACAAATTGGAGAGAAAGACCAGGAGATAAACCATAGCTGGGCTGTGGTACAATTAGGACAAACACCTGAAGAGTGGTTTTATGTTGACCCTGCTTTTGGAAGTGGTTACCTGAGTGCCGACATGAAAGAATTTACCAAAGCTTACACCGATGCTTATTTTTTTACAGAAAAAGCAAGTTTTAACCAGCAGCATTTTCCCGATAACAGCGCCTGGAAACTGGGTAGTGCGCCAAAAAACAAAAAAGATTTTTTTGATTTGCCGGTTGTAAAAACAGGTGCTATGGAACTGGGTATAACAAAATGCAGCCCCAATGACGGCAGGCTGAATGTGAAAGCTGATAAGACAGTTAAGTTTAGTTTTACAGTAAAAAATAGCGCGGATATTACAAAAGTGCAATTAGGAATTGGCGAAAAGAAAAAATACAGGGTGGAAGAAATTGAATATTCCAATTCAGGTGCCGTACTGAGTTTTACCTATAAGTTTAAAGATACAGACAGTGGCCCGGTAACAGTGTTGGTAAATGGAAAGGAATTTGTGCAGTATTATGTGGAGGTGGAATAAAGAATCCAATTCACTACAAAATTAAAAAAGCTCCAATTTTCATTGAAGCTTTTTTTTATTAATTATGCCCTTTGTTTTACCGGGGCTTTTTTCTTCACTTTTTTTAACGCTGATTCAATGCCTTTACTCAGGTTTTCGTAAGTAGGTTTTCCTTCTACCAGTTCGCCGTTAACGAAAAATGCCGGTACATCCCTTACGCCTTTTTCAATGCCTTCGTTCAGGTCGTTACGCACCTGCCAGCCATAGGTTGAGTTTATCAACTCTTCCAGGAAATGCTTGTTACTAATGCCTGCTTCTTTTGAATACAGCTTTAAACTGGTGGTACCCAGTTGACGGCGGTTATCAAAAAGAATATTGTGCATTTCCCAAAACTTACCCACCTGCGATGCTGCAACTGCCGCCTCGCCTGCCTTCATTGAGCGTTGGTGAATTCTCGTCATAGGAAAATGACGGAACTGAAACCTGATCTTGCCCTCAAATTCTTCCAGTAATTTTTTAACTACTTCATTTGCCTTTGCACAGTCTTCGCTTTCGTACTCTCCAAATTCCATCAGGGTTACTGCTGCATCGGGGTTACCTACAAAAATGTCTTTGGGTGGAATGATTTCTACCACTTCTTTTGCTTTCATTGCCATATTATGTGTCTTTTACCTGTTGTATAAACAACTATTATAAATATATATTCCTCTTATTGTTGCTTTTCTTTTTTTGCAGCATCCTTAATTGGCTCATTTCTAAAAACCACCGTTCCGTCAAACACATCAACCAAAACCGGCCTTGTTTTATCAATATCTGCAGCCAGAATGCGCTTGCTGAGCTGATTTACAATTTCCTTTTGGATCAGGCGTTTTAAAGGTCTGGCTCCAAACTGCGGGTCGTAACCATTTTCGGCTAAAAAGTCCAGCACATAATCGCTGAATTGCAGATTGATACCGTTTTGTGCCACCAGTTGCTTCAGACTATCCAACTGCATTTTGATAATGCCTTTGATCTCTTTCTTCATCAGCGGCTGGAACATGATCACTTCGTCAATCCTGTTTAAGAACTCAGGACGTATGGTTTGCCTTAACAAGGCCATTACCTCGACCTTCGTCTTCTCTACTACTTCCTCCTTATTATCTTCGGTAACGTTTTCAAAATTATCCTGAATAATATGGCTGCCCATATTTGAAGTCATGATGATGATCGTATTTTTAAAATTAACTATACGACCTTTGTTATCAGTTAGTCTACCATCGTCCAATACCTGCAAAAGTACATTAAAAACGTCAGGATGTGCTTTTTCAATTTCATCTAACAAAATAACACTATATGGCTTGCGTCTTACTGCTTCTGTCAGTTGTCCGCCTTCCTCGTACCCAATATAGCCCGGAGGAGCACCTAAAAGCCTGCTGACAGCGTGTTTTTCCTGGTATTCACTCATATCTATCCTGGTCATCATGTTATCGTCGTCAAACAAATAATCGGCTAGTGCTTTTGCCAGTTCTGTTTTACCAACCCCTGTTGTTCCCAGGAAAATGAAGGAACCTATCGGCTTTTTAGGGTCCTGCAGGCCTGCTCTGCTACGGCGGATGGCATCGGAAACGGCTGCAATAGCTTCTTCCTGTCCTACTACCCTTTTATGCAACTCATCTTCCAGCAACAATAATTTTACCCGTTCGCTCTGTAGCATTTTAGCTACCGGTATGCCAGTGGCTTTAGCAACATTTTCTGCAATATCTTCTGCATCCACTTCTTCCTTTAACAAGCGTTTTTCGGTACTATCAGTTAATTGTTGGGAATATTCATCTACAATTTTTTCCTGTTCCTGCACTTTGCCATAACGAATCTCGGCAACCTTACCATAATCTCCTTCACGTTCTGCTTTATCGGCTGCCAGTTTTAAATGCTCAATTTCAGCCTTGGCATTCTGTATTTTTTCTACAATTTCCTTTTCCTGCTGCCATTTGGCTTTAAACGTATCTCTTTCTACCGAAAGATTGGATATATCGGTATTTAACTGCTTTAGTTTGTGTTCGTCTTTTTCTCTTTTTATGGCCTCCCGTTCAATTTCCAGTTGACGAATCTTTCTATCCAGTTCGTCCAGTTCCTCTGGCATGCTGTTCATTTCCAGGCGCAATTTTGCTGCACTTTCGTCAATCAGATCAATGGCTTTATCGGGTAAAAAACGGTCGGTAATATACCTGCTCGATAATTCAACTGCTGCAATAATTGCTTCATCTTTTATCAATACATGGTGATAGGATTCGTACCTGTCTTTAAGGCCACGCAAAATAGAAACTGCATCTTCTACCGAAGGTTCATCAATCATCACCTTTTGAAAACGGCGTTCCAAAGCCTTATCTTTTTCGAAAAATTTTTGATACTCACTTAATGTAGTTGCGCCAATGGCTCTAAGTTCTCCACGGGCCAATGCTGGTTTTAAAATATTGGCCGCATCCATGGCACCATCGCCACCACCGGCACCTACCAGGGTATGTATCTCATCAATAAACAAAATAATTTGCCCATCGCTGCCGCTCACTTCTTTTACTACCGATTTTAAACGCTCTTCAAACTCACCTTTATATTTTGCACCAGCTATAAGCAAGCCCATATCCAGCGCATAAATAATTTTTGATTTTAAATTTTCGGGCACATCACCGTTAACAATACGCATAGCCAAACCCTCTGCTATGGCGGTTTTACCCACACCGGGCTCACCAACCAATATCGGGTTATTCTTACTTCTTCTCGATAAAATATGCAGCGTTCTCCTGATCTCTTCATCCCTGCCAATTACCGGATCAAGCTTGTCGGCCCTTGCCATTTCAATCAGGTTTTTTGCATATTTATTCAATGCATTAAACTGTGTTTCGGAAGTTTGGGAAGAAACTGTTGACCCTTTTTTAAGGTCTTTAATAGCTGCAATTAATCCCTTTTCATTTAGGCCTGCGTCTTTTAATAATTTTGCAGTATTATCACTTCCCTGCAACAACGCCAGCAGTAAATGCTCAACACTCACAAATTCATCCTGGAATGTTTTTAAGGTTGCAGTTGCACGTAATAAAACATTATTTGCATCACGCCCTAACGATTGTGCAGGCTCACCACCTGAAACCTTAGGAAGTTTTTGTATTGCAGCCTGCAGTTTTTCATCTACATAATTAACGTTAACGTTATTTTTTTTGAGCAGATATTCAATCGGCGAGTCTTTATCATTAAGCATTGCCTTTAAAATATGCTCCGTTTCAATATTAGCATTACCGGCAGTAAAAGCCAATTGCTGCGCCTGCTGTAATATCTCCTGCGATTTTATGGTAAGATTTTGTAAACTCATTTTATTAATTTTTATAAGTAGTCGCAAAAGTCAATCCAATTAAATAAATCCCGCTATTCTGGCATATGTGAGTAAGCTAACCTGACTCCTAAGCAGCCCTTGCGAGGCTTTTATGCTATTGTTGCAGGCTTTCTTCTCAAGAATTATTGGAGAGGCTGAAATCCTGGTTAATGACTGCTTAACAAAAGAGTTTATTCATATCTCTTTATATCAACTAAATTTGTAGAAAATAACAAATAATTAAGATTATTAAGAAAATAAAGAGATGGTATTTTTTTAGAAAACTGCGCACATGAAAAACGTGATTTGCTGCATTGTATTAAGCAGCTTTGTATTTACAGCTTCGGCCCAAAAAAAAAGTAAACTTTTCTCAGGTATGTACCTTCAATGGGGCTATAACACTGAATGGTACACTAAAAGTAATATTCACTTTACAATGCCGGGTGGAACTGATTTTACACTACACCATGCTAAGGCACAAAATCGTCCCGATCTGGATGCCATTTATAAAAAACCGAAAGACATATCTATACCACAGTATAATTACCGGATAGGCTTTTACCTGAACAAAAAACATTCGAGAGCCGTAGAATTGAATTTTGACCACGCAAAATATATTGTTACAGACTGGCAAACTGTTCGTGTTACAGGTAATATTGAAGGAACCCCTGTTAATGCTGACAGTGTTTTAAATCCGAACACTTTTTTACATTTTGAACATACGGATGGTGCTAACTGGCTTCACTTCAATTATGTGCAACAGCAAACATTATTGATGAAGCGAAATAATACTCCGCTGATAACTTTTATATGGAAGGCTGGGGCAGGTATAAACATTCCCCGGACAGATTTTACATGGCGAGGCGACCGGCTAAATAATGATTTTCATGTGGCGGGTTACAATCTCAGTGTTGAAGCAGGTGCCAGGCTTTACCCCCTGAAAAAATTCTTCATTGAATTTACTGGCAAAACAGGCTATGTAAAGTATTTGAATGCATTATCAAACAGCAATGCCATAAAGGGCATCAGGGCAAGGCATAGTTTTGGATATATAGAGCTTATTGGAACTCTCGGGTACGAAATTAATTTTTAAGCCAGGCTCTTTAACTGATAAGGCCCTGTTTAATACACAGGGCTTTTGTATTTTTATATAAATTATAAGTGTGTGGCTGATCGTAAAAAACAAAAACTAGCACCGGTTAAAGTCTATTACAGGCGTCTTTGGAAGAATGCACTTTTTGGTACTGCCACCATGCTTGTATGCCTACTGATTGGAGTTTTGGGTTATAAATTTACAATACCCGAACTTGACTGGTATGATAGTCTTCTAAACGCATCTATGATATTAGGTGGCATGGGGCCCATGATTGACCCGGGTATCAACCTATCAAATACTGCAAAAGTATTTGCGTCTGTTTATGCCTTATTCAGCGGTGTTGCCTTTATAAGCACTATTGGTGTATTGATAGCCCCCATTGCACATCGTTTTTTTCACAGATTGCATATTGAGGATGATTCTTTTAATGAATGAATACTGCTAAAAAAAATACGATCCTTATTAAAAGCATTGCATCAAACTATGGGTTTGATTACTGTGGCATTGCAAAAGCCGGGTTATTGAATGATGATGCCAGACGCCTGGAAGCATGGCTCAGCAAAGGATTGCATGGAACCATGCAATACATGGAAAATCATTTCGACCTCAGGACTGACCCGACCAAGCTGGTGCCGGGCGCCAAATCGGTTATTACCTTATTGCTAAATTATTTTCCCGAAAAGAGGCAATGTGAACTTGCACCTAAGATTTCAAAATATGCCTTTGGAAATGATTATCATGAAGTGATACGAAGCAAACTGAAATTATTTTTGCAGGAAATAAATGAACAGATTGGAGAAGTGAATGGCCGGGGTTTTGTTGACAGCGCTCCGGTTTTAGAACGTGCCTGGGCTCAAAAAGCAGGGATTGGGTGGATTGGTAAAAACGGCAACCTGATTACTAAACAAAATGGTTCTTTCTTTTTTATAGCCACATTAATTGTTGATCTGGAACTGCAGTATGATGATGCCATTGCAAAAGATTACTGCGGCACCTGCACCCGGTGCATTGATGAATGCCCCACCGATGCTATTTTGCCCGATAAAGTTATTGATGGAAGTAAATGTATCTCTTACTTTACAATTGAATTGAAAGATGCACTAATACCCGAAGCCCAGAAAGGAAAATTTGAAAACTGGATGTTTGGTTGTGATGTATGTCAGGATGTTTGTCCATGGAACCGGTTTTCAAAACCAACAAATGAAATTAATTTTACGCCAATACCTGCAATATTAAATTTATCAACCAGTGATTGGGAAGCACTGACAGCCGAATCTTTTAAAAGCATTTTTAAAAATTCCCCGCTCAAAAGAGCTAAGTTTGAAGGCATAAAACGCAATCTTAATTTTATTAAGCAATAGCATGAACCCGAACATTCAAAAACTTTATGACATTGCTAAAAAACCACGGCGGCTTATTATTGGTTTAATGAGCGGCACGTCGTTGGATGGGCTGGATATTGCTTTGTGCAGCATGGAAGGATGTGGTAACGAAACAAAAAATAAGCTGGTAAATTTTGAGACAGTTGCCTATGATGATGATTTTAAAAATGAAGTAAAAACGATTTTTTCTAAAAAAGAGATTGACCTTGAAAAACTTTGTTTGTTAAACCCTTGGATAGCGCTTAGGCACGCTGCCATGATAAAAAATTGTTTACAAAAATGGGGCGCAAAAAGTACTGAAGTTGATTTGATTGCGAGTCATGGTCAAACCATTTACCATGCACCGAAACATTTACATAAGCAGGCAAAATTTGGCAATGCTACTTTGCAGATTGGAGATGGAGATCACCTGGCAGTTGCAACCGGAATAATCACCATCAGCGATTTCAGGCAAAAAAATATTGCAACCGGCGGCGAAGGTGCACCACTGGCGGTTTATGGAGATAATATCTTATTTAGCAAAAAAGGAGAAGACCGGATTTTATTGAATATTGGAGGTATTGCCAATTTTACTTTTTTATCCGGCAATGAAGAAAATTTTTTATGCACTGATGTTGGGCCCGGAAATACGATGATGGACGCTTTTATGCAACAGCAATTCCCAGGTAAATTCTATGATAAAGATGCGGCTATTGCAAAATCCGGAATGGCAAATGAAAGCTTATTGCTTGCTTTAAAAGAAAATGATTTTTTTAAACAGGCTTTTCCAAAAACAACCGGGCCTGAATTATTCAACCTGGAATACCTGCAAAAAGCAAAGTCGCAAAGCGGAACACAACAACTATCAGTTGAAGATACCATGGCTACGCTCAATAAATTTTCTGCTGATATGATTGTTTCTGCAATAAAAGATTGCATAAAAAATAAGGTAGGGGTTAAAATTTTTGGCAGCGGTGGCGGTATTCATAATCTATTGCTGATGTGGCAAATTCAGGAACAATTGCCCCACTGCAGCTTTTTGAACATTGAATCACTTGGTATAAACCCCGATGCAAAAGAAGCTGTATTATTTGCCGTACTGGCCAACGAATGTGTATGTAGGAATATTACTGCAGAAAAAAGTGTTATTGGAATTCCACACGTTTCAATGGGTAAAATCAGTTTTCCCACTTAATGATTCTCTACATAATTCTTTAAGCTGTTCAAAGCATCTTCATATCCCTGGCCACTTATCTTTTCAATAAAAATTCCATAAAATTTTTCCCAGGGATACCATTTTAATTTTATAAGCACATTCCATTCTGCCTGAACCTGGTTGCTGTCGGATAAAGGCAGTACGCTGATCGTATTCTGCACATCATTTTCGTCCGTTCTTTTTAAAATAGCTAAAATTGAATTATTGTTTTTTTCTGTAATTTCTACCACATTTTTTTTGCCTTTTGAATCCCATTCGCAATAATTACAGATGCCTGCTGCATCGGTTTTAAAATTTATTTGTGAAGAATCACTCATGAAAACCGGCTGCCAGTGCTTCCAGTTTTGCAGATTGCTTACTTCATTAAAAACCTTACCGGCGTTGGCATTAATTACCACTGCTCTGCTCACCATCAGTTTTGACGGAATAAATAAAGAAAGGATTGTTATAAAGATGAACAAGCCCGCCAGCACTATAAAAAAACCTTTAAATAAACGCATACCTATATTTTACTCCCACTTAAAAACTTTGATTGTAATGATGTAAATGATGATCATCCAGATTGCAAGTATTCCCAATTCTTTTCCGCAGTCCCACAAATGAAGCCCAGTAAAGGAGATTTTACGAATGGCATCATTGTACTGGGTTAAAGGCAATATGTAGCGGCAAATTGTTTGCAACCAATTGGGGAAAACATCTATTGAAAAAAATGTACCGGCCAGTAGCATTTGTGGAAAGGCAAACAGGTTTATAAACAGCGGGATAGACGTGTCGGACTTTACAATACTGCTGAATATCAAACCTACGCCCAGCAATAGCAGCAGCATGAATATAGTAAGGATAGTCATTTCTAAAAATGTGGCAAAGCCATGTACCAGCGTAAAATGCATGAAAAAATAACCAAGCGCAATCAGCATTACAACGTTTACCAGTTGAAAAACCAGACGGCTTATTCCTATGCCTAATAAGATATTTATTTTGCTTACGGGTGTTGCATAAAAGCGCTTAAGGATAAGTTGTTGGCGGAATTGAAAGAAGATGAATGATATACCAAAAAGCGTTGAAAACAAAATAGAAAAGCCAAGCATTCCTGGCAATACAAAATCAATATTCCTGTATTCCCGTATGGTATAAACATAAGGATGTACTGATGCGCTTGCCTGCCTGACCTCGCCTTTGTGAGCAATGGCGTTGGTGATATTTGAGAATATCTGCTGCAAAGCTACTACCGCATTACCGCCGGCGTTTGTAAGGGTGTCCAATATCAGGTAGTGATTTGCATTTGCTGTATCACTATTTCGTTTTATGTTTACCACCGCCGAAATATTGCCTCTTTCCAGCGCTTTTTGCCGGGCTTTTAAGTCGGTAGTTCCATCGGGGTTTTTAAAATAACTGATTTTAATAAGCGGGCTGGTCCTAATACTGTCAAAAACTTCATTGGTTGTATCTGCATTATCGGACAAGGCTATATGATAAACTGTGCCTCCACCCTCGCCAAATGAGCCAAAAATAAAAATGAATATAACCGGAAATAAAAAGCTAAAAACCAGCGCACTCGGATTGCTAAGTATTGACTGAAAACTTGCTTTAAGAATGGCCAAAAAAGCTTTAAACTGGCTATATTTTTGCATATGGGTTTTAATTTGGGCGTAAAGCTATTGGTAAAAAAGGATTTTAAAAAATTTGGAAATATGCGACATGTGTCGTAAATTTGTTGACAAATGTCATAATCATGAAAAAGAAAGAAAAAAATAGCCCCTACAGTCCAAATACATTATCATCCAAAGTTGAAGAACCAATGCCTGTATATCGTAGTGTAAAGGCATTACCTCAAATGAAAGATTTTACATACAACGAATTTAAGAAAATTGCCGAGAAAAGTCCGTTTACCCAGGCAGAATGGGCCACCATACTTCATGTAAGTGAACGTACTTTACAGCGTTATGCAAAAAACAATGGCAGCTTTGCCCCAATCAATGCAGAGCGTGCAGTACAAATAGGTAAGGTTTTAAAAGAAGGCAAAATTACCTTTGGAAAAGTTGAAAACTTTTATAATTGGATAAAACGTGAGCCTTATATGCTGGAGGGAAATTTATCCCTGAACTCACTTACCAGTTACGAAGGCATACAAAAAGTATTAACGCAATTGGGGCGCATTCAACACGGCATTTTTGCATGATGGTTTACCGTATCAGCAATGCTGCTTTCAGTGATGATATCAGCGGCACGGGTGCAAAGCTATATGGCGCCCGTTGGAACTCAAAGGGTGTTCCCGCTCTGTACACTTCGCAGTTTATTTCTCTTGCTGTTTTAGAGATGCTTGTAAACACTAATTTTAAAGATTATGCAATTGCGCTGGATCTGATGTACATTAATTTTCCGGATAGTAACTCTATTGCTACCATCGACCTTAAAAATTTAAAAAATAACTGGAAGAACGATTTTGAATATACACGCTATATTGGCGATGAATTTTTTAAACAGAAAGAATCATTAATTCTAAAAGTGCCATCTGCTGTTATACAGGACGAACATAATTACCTGGTAAATCCATTTCATGAAGATTTTAAAAAAGTCAAACTTATTGAAACAAAATCATTCTGGCCAGATGAAAGGCTTTTTAAAATCTAATGAATAAAACCTACCTACTCCTTGGTAACAATATCGGCAACAGCAAAGCCAGTTTAGCCAAAGCCATAATACAAATAGAAAAACAAATCGGCACTGTAACCCGTCAATCAGGCCTCTACAGCACAGCAGCCTGGGGCAATATTAAGCAAGCGGATTTTTTAAACCAGGTAATAATAGTTGCAACAAAACTAACTGCTGCAGAAACCATGCAAACCATTTTAGATATTGAAAAAAAGATGGGACGTGTAAGAACCGTCAAAAATGCTCCCCGCATTATAGACATTGATATTTTATTTTTCAACAAAGAAATAATTAACCGGCCGGCGCTAACCGTGCCACATCCCCAAATTCAAAACCGGCGTTTTGTATTGGTACCACTCAATCAACTATCGCCTAACATGAAACATCCCGGGCTTAAAAAAACAGTTCATCAGCTGCTTATACACTGCCCGGATAAGCTACATGTGAAAAAGTTTTAAGCCCCGAAAAGTAGTTTCCACTTATTTTGCAGTTCGTTTTATACAACTGCATGAAATATAATTTTGTTACCATAGAGGGAAATATAGGAGCAGGCAAAACCACCCTGGCTCATTTGCTAAGCAAGCATTTTAATGCCCGGCTTATATTGGAAGAATTTGCCGATAACCCTTTTCTGCCTAAATTTTACGAAAACCAGGCGCAATATGCCTTTCCGCTGGAACTTTTTTTTATGGCAGAGCGTTATAAGCAGTTAAAAGATCTGCTGCAGACAAAAGATATGTTTCAAAACATAACCATATCGGATTATCTTTTTACCAAATGCCTGTTGTTTGCCAAAGTGAACCTGGCCGATGAAGAGTTTCGCCTTTATCAAAAGCTTTTCGATATCATCAATCCTCAGATCATTCAGCCGGATATTGTTATATACCTCCATACACCTGTAAAAAAATTGCAGGAAAATATAAAAAAACGCAATCGGGATTATGAGCAATCCATCCCTAACGATTATCTTTTTACTTTACAGGAAACCTATACCCAGTACATTAAACAGCATAACATTAAGACCCTTTACGTAGATGCAGGCAATGCTGATTTCCTGGGAAACGAAGAGCATATGAAAGTAATTATTGACGCACTGGATAAAGAATACGAGGATGGGCAACATTATTTAACTTTGCCGTAATCGAAAAAAATGAACAGTAAACTCCCGAAAGAATTCCAGCATTTTATTTTTGCCAGGTTATTTTTTGTCTTGGGGTTGCGTATGATAACTACCATCGTTATTTACCAGGTTTTTCATCTTGCAAATACCTATATGGTTGGTTTTGCCGGACTTGCCGAATTTGTACCGGCGGTGCTAGCTGCTTTATATGCAGGCCACTATATTGATAAGCACAACAAAAAAAATATCCTGGTATGGTCGTATGTTTTTTATATGATTTGCGGGATTACGCTCGCACTCGTTAGTTTACCCTGGTTCCACTTCAGCAGTACAATCCAGCTCTCCGTAATTTTATCGGTTGTTTTTTGCACCGGCATTATCCGTTCTTTTGCCGGACCATCCGCCAACAGCATGATTGCAGCCATTGTGCCCCGTGAACAATTACAAAAAGCCATTTCTTACAATTCATCTACGTGGTTAATATCATCTATTGGTGGCCATGCCGTTGGTGGATTGTTGATTGCCGGCATAGGTATTTCCAATGGTTATTTTGTTACGGCCGGGTTGATAATAATTGCCGGCATTTTCGCTTTACAGTTACATCCCAAGCTGCCCGCTGCCAATCTTGAAAAAGAGCCCATGCTCACATCCATAAAAAAGGGGTTTTCTTATGTATTCAACAATAAGAATTTACTGGGCGTACTTTCATTAGATCTGTTTGCCGTACTTTTTGGCGGCGCCGTTGCTTTTATTCCCGAAATAGCGTCAACCATTTTACATACAGGCCCTATTGGCTATGGCTTTCTCAACGCCGCCATGGATATTGGCAGCCTCATCAGTATTGGCATACTGGTAAAAAAACCCATGAAACAAAAGCAGGGTTTAAAAATGTTACTCGCTGTGGCAGGCTTTGGCCTCTGCATCATCATCTTTGGCTTGTCAAAAGTTTACTGGTTAAGTTTTATAGCACTGATGATTGCCGGCTTATTTGATGCGGTTAGCGTGGTGGTTCGTGGCACCATCATGCAACTATATACCCCCGATGAATTGAGGGGCCGTGTTGCTTCCATCAATTTAATTTTCATTAACAGCAGCAACGAACTGGGGCAATTTGAAAGTGGCGTTACCTCCCGTATGTTTGGTACATTACCGGCTATTATTTTTGGGGGAGCTATGTCTGTATTAGTAGTGACCGCAACATGGCTAAAGTTTCCGAAGCTTAGAAAGCTGGAATATTAATCACATTAAAGAGTAAACAAAATGATAACCAGAATTTCAGTGATCGTACTATTTTTATTTTGCGTATGTACATCAACCGCTCAAACTAAACCCTTCAGCATTGGTAATATTGTAACCATAAAATCTTCCATACTCGGCGAGGACAGAACATTAAATATTTATTTGCCTGATGATTATAATGACAAAGAAAACTACCCCGTTATTTATTTACTCGATGGTTCAGCCAATGAGGATTTCTTGCATATAACAGGACTGGTGCAGTTTTTTAACATGACATTTAAAATGCCGAAAACTATTATTGTTGGTATTGCCAATGTTGACAGAAAAAGGGATTTTACTTTTCCCACAAATCGCAAAGATTTAAAAAAAGCATATCCCACAACAGGTGGGTCGGCTAAATTTATCGATTTTATTGAAAAGGAATTACAACCATACATCAAAGCAACTTTTAAAACAAACGATACCAATTATATTATTGGTCAGTCGCTCGGTGGATTGCTTGCCACAGAAATACTGCTTAAAAAACCTGATTTGTTTACTAATTATATTATCGTGAGCCCAAGTCTCTGGTGGGATAACGAATCGCTTTTAAAAGCAGCCCCCTCCCTGCTGAATAACCAAACGAATACAAAAAAATGGGTTTATATTTCGGTGGGTAGCGAAGGAAAAGTAATGGAAAAAGATGCTGCTGGTCTTGTGCAGGCACTCCAACAATCGGGAAAGGAAAATGTAAAAATTGATTTTGTTCCTTTGCCAAAAGAAAATCACGCTACGATTTTACACAATAGCATTTACGAAGCCTTTAAAATTTTATATCCTTACAAAGAATAATAACAGAATCCTAAATCCTCATGAACAAATCAGGATAATTGTTGTTTTAAATTAAACAAATCGTTTTCTATTTCTTTTGTAAATTGTATTACTAAAACTATAACATATGCAACGCAGATCATTCGTCCGCAATACTGGCTTAACCCTTGCAGGCCTTGCCTTACTCAGCAAAAGTTCGTTTGCTTCGTTTTTAAACGATCCTGCCTGGAAAATAAAAATGCTTACAGATGATATCGGCATCTTTACCGAAAAAGGCGGTACCATTGCCTTTTTACTTACCAAAAAAGGAATTGTTGTAGTTGATGCCCAGTTTCCCGACACTGCAGGTCATTTAATTGATGAGTTAAAAAAGAAAAGTACAAAGCCTTTTAAATATCTGATCAACACACATCATCATGGCGATCATACAGCAGGTAATATTACTTTTAAAGACCTTGCCGAGCAAGTGGTTGCGCATGTAAATTCAAAAGCTAACCAGTTAAGGGTGGCGGCAGAACAAAAAATGACCGCCGATAAATTTCACGTACCCGACATGACTTTTGGCGACGAAGGCTGGAGTACAAAAGTGAACAAAGAAACCATTAAAGCATATTATTTTGGTGCAGGCCACACCAATGGCGATGCCATGATACATTTTGAGAAAGCCAACATTGTACACATGGGCGACCTTGTTTTTAACCGCTGCCACCCTTACATCGATAAAACTGCCGGTGCCAATATTGCCAACTGGATTATTCTTTTAGACAAAGCCATTGCAACTTTTAACAAGGATACCCAGTTTGTTTGCGGCCATGCCGGTGCCGGCTATGATGTAGTACTTAAAGCTGAGGATTTAAAAGCGTTTGGAGATTACCTGGGTAATGTTTTGAAATATACCGAATCACAAATAAGGTTAGGGAAAACTAAAGAAGAAATATTGAAAGCCACAGAAATACCCGGCTCACCGGAATGGAAAGGGGATGGCATTGAAAGACCGCTGGGTGCAGCTTATGAGGAATTGGCAGTGAAATAGTTATAGGTGTCAGACCACTAAAACCACTCCATAACTTTAGAAGAAGACTGAGAAACAAATAGCTGTTACACTAAACACTATTCGCTGTGGCCAGACAGCTATTTAGCAGCAATCAACTTCTCCAGCACATAATATACAATCGGGCAAAAGCTGCTGTTCTTTTGTGTCAGTTGCTGTCGTTTAATCAGTATGTCTTCATCAGTGTATGGAAAACGGTGACAGTCGGATGGGCGTTCTTCATAAATAGTGCAATAATTGTCTGTACCCAAAAATGGGCATGGTTTTGATTTTAAAACATAATCGCCCTCGCTATCCACAAAAAGATAAGTGTTAATAAAGTCTCCTTCCTTCATCTTCAAATATTTGGCAATACGTTTAATATCGGGCGTTTTAAACCGGGGCGAATAGCTTTTGCAGCAATTGGCACATTGCAGGCAATCAATCTTTTCAAAAGCTTCGTCATGCAGGTCGGGCAACAGTTTCAGCACTTTGCTTTTATCGGCCCGGTGCAGGTATTGTTTGTATAGTTTTTGATGATCGGCCGATTTCTTTTCCCAGTTTTGTAATAAGTCTTCTTCCATTTGTGCAGGTATTTTGCTGATAGTATCCTTTAAATTTCCACAGTTCAAAAGTAGCGAACTTATTAGCATTAAATCTTGTTGCGTTATCGTAAATTTGCGGCATCAAATAAAGCATAAAAAAAGCTGAATAAAGATTTACAGCACAAGAGTGGTTATTATTTCTTTTTACTAAAAAGAAACAATAACTAAGTATCCTTGCCAATGAAGCTTAATAGATATTCTTCTGTTTGGTACAAAAAAAAAGTAAAACACCACTTGCTCCAATTCCCCTTTACGGGTTAGGGGTATAAAAACACCACAGCAATATGAATCTTTTTGATGAACAACAGTACGAATTTTCAGGCCGTCACATTGGCATCAATGAAACAGAAAAAAATGAGATGCTTAAAACCATCGGTATTGATACACTGGAAGCATTGATAGACAAAACGGTTCCTGCAGCAATCCGTTTAAAGAACCCACTAAATCTTCCGGTTGCACAGACCGAATTTGAATACCTGGACGAACTAAAAAAGGTAGCTGCAAAAAACAAGGTTTTTAAAACTTACATAGGCCAGGGATATTACAATACCATTACGCCAAGCGTTATTTTAAGAAACATTTTTGAAAACCCGGGATGGTACACCCAGTATACACCTTACCAGGCTGAGATTTCGCAGGGCCGTTTAGAAAGTTTGCTTAACTATCAAACTATGGTGTGCGATTTAACCGGACTGGAACTTGCCAACGCCAGCCTGCTGGATGAAGCTACTGCCGCATCTGAAGCAATGGCCATGTTGTTTCATCATAAAAATAAATCGGAGACTATTGAATCGCCTAAATTTTTTGTTGATGACAATATTTTTGCGCAGACAAAAGAAGTGCTGTTGACCCGTGCAACTCCAATTGGTATTGAACTGGTGCATGGCGATTATAAAACTGCATTGCTTGATGACACTTATTTTGGCGCCATAGTTCAATATCCAAATTGCACAGGTTCTGTAGAAGATTACCAGGATTTCATAAACAAAGTACATGCAGTGAATGGATATGTGGTAATGGCTACCGATCTGTTGGCGCTTACTTTACTTACTCCTCCGGGAGAACTTGGAGCGGATGTTGCAATTGGCTCTGCACAACGTTTTGGTGTACCGTTGGGTTATGGCGGACCACATGCAGCTTTCTTTGCAACTAGAGATGAATTTAAACGTGGTATCCCAGGCCGAATCATTGGTATAAGTATTGATGCACAGAACAACCGTGGCTTACGTATGGCTTTGCAAACAAGGGAGCAACATATCAAAAGAGAAAAAGCAACTTCAAATATATGTACTGCGCAGGCTTTGCTGGCGAATATGGCGGCTATGTATGCTGTTTATCACGGTCCACAAGGACTGAAGAAAATTGCACAGCGCATTCATGTTTTAACCGCTGCCATTTCAAGGGGCTTAAAAAATATGGGCGTAAAAGTTTTTACTGATAAAAGCTTTGATAC
>JBBQLS010000065.1:0-18152 GCA_038328115.1 Chitinophagales bacterium | reverse complement strand
GCCGGTTGTTTTGTCAACACTCAAAGTTGGCTCGCTTGCCTTATAATGTGTTCTTCTTTTTGCACTGCGTTGTTGTGAGTGGCGCCTTTTTGGATTTGGCATATCGCTTAGTTTTTAATTTTTAATGATTATTTTTTACTTTTTTCTTTTTTTACTTTTTTAAACTGCTCCAGACCTTTCCATAATTGGTTGTGGTTTGGTAGTTCTTCTTTTACTTCCATGGTCTTCAGTTTCTCAAGCACTTCTTTGTTACATAAACTGTTGCCATTTTCATCATCGGCGCAGGTCTTCTGTATCGGAAAACTTAGCAACACAAACTCATAAATCCAGTTGGCCACATCAATATGGCTTTCGGTACGGGAAATGTAAAATACGTCCGGGTCTTCTTCCTGCGCATTCATTTCATCGGGGTTATCTACCAGTTTAACCAACATGTTAAACTCGTCCCAGATTTCCATGCCCAGCGGGTTTCCACACCGGTCGCAGGTAATATCTGCCTTACCGCCAATTTCAAACTTAAGCAGCATAAAACTGCTTTTTTTATCAAGCTGAAGCTTTATGTTTGCCTGGCAATTGGTAAAATCAGGTTCACCTTTTTCAACAAAGAACTTGTCGTCCACTACGTAATTAAACTCATGAACTCCCTGCTTTAACCCTACAAATGCAATCTCAAATGTCCGTTTACCCGCCATGTGTCTGGTTTAAAGGACGGCAAAGGTAAGGTAATATTTGCAATTTTTAGGTTGAAAAATAGATTTTATACCCTTATCACCAATTGATTACTTTTAGGGACGATATGAAATTAAGGAAATCGCTGATTTTTACACTTGTTTTGGTAGCAATTGCTGCTTTTATACATATTTACGCAAATGATTCCACACGTGTGGAAAACCAGTATTCTACAGGCATTTACCCTGTTTTCAGCCGCATATTGCGCTTGGTTTTTGGCTGGCTTCCTTTTAGTGTTGGCGATGTTTTGTATGGGTTGGTTATTTTGTGGCTGATCTGGAAATTAGTAAAGGGTATTATGGTAATCTTCAAAAAGCGGCCCCTTTTATTTACCCCAAAGGGGGAAGAAATGGAAATGAACGAAGCGAAATTTACCAGAAGTCTGAACTTTAATGGTATTGGAGCAGGTGCTTTGAAAACAACCTGTATTTTATTTATTGTCTATATCGTTTTCAACCTTTTCTGGGGTATTAATTACAACCGGATGGGTATAGCCAGCCAGTTGCAGTTGAAAATGGAAAAGTATACAACTGAAGACCTGAAGATGATTAACGGGCTATTGCTCGAAAAAGTGAATGCAACTAAACAGGCACTTGTAATTTCAAATCTTACATATCCTTCAAAACAGCAATTATTTTTAAAAGTAAAAGAAGCATATCAACAGGCAGAGAAGGCTTATCCGTTTTTAAAATATCACCCAGTTTCTTTAAAGCCATCAATATGGAGCTGGGTTGGAAATTACATGGGTTTTACCGGTTACTATAATCCGTTTACTGCGGAAGCACAGGTAAATACATTGGTACCAAAATTTTTGCAACCGTTTGCCAGCTGCCATGAAGTGGCACACCAGCTTGGTTATGCCAAAGAGATGGAAGCCAATTTTGTAGGATACCTTTCTGCCACTGCATCAACGGATACGCTGTTACATTATTCAGTTTACCTGGACATGTTTATGTACAGCAACCGTAATCTTTTTGCAACCGATTCTGTTGCGGCCATTGAGTACAGGCAACAATTATCGCCTGCAGTAATTGATGATTTGAAAGAATGGCGTGCCTTCAATATAAAACACCGCAACCCCATTGAACCGGTTTTCCGGTGGATATATGGCAAATACCTGGAAGGAAACCAGCAGCCACAGGGTGTTTTAAGCTATGATGAAGTAACCGGGTTTATTATAGCTTATTATAAAAAGTATGGTAAGATATAAACACAAAGAAATACAAACACAACAAAAACCTTCTGGCTTTATTTTTGTTAAAGGAAGAATATGAAACTATTTATATCAATATTAATTCCATTGCTGGTAGGTGCCATTGCTGGATTTTTTACAACATCGGCTGTAAATGGATGGTATGCTCTTGCCAATAAACCCTGGTTCAATCCACCCAACTGGATATTTGCACCGGTTTGGACAACACTGTATGTATTGATGGGTATTGCCTTGTTTTTAGTGTGGAAAGCCGATGCAGATAAAACAATAAAGCAAACAGCTATCATTTTATTTGCTGTTCAGTTAACATTGAATTTTTTCTGGTCTTTTATTTTCTTCAAACTACAACAACCCGGCTGGGCATTTGCAGAAATTATTTTAATGTGGTTAATGATACTGCTTACCATTCTATGGTTTGGTAAAATAAATGCAACGGCAGCGTGGCTGCTGGTTCCATATATCTGCTGGGTAAGTTTTGCAACCGTATTAAATTACAGTATCTGGCAACTCAATTAAAATTTCACTTTGCTTCTGAAAACAGGATCTGCAATAAACTGAGCTTCAAAAGCAGGCTGCCAGTCTTCTAGTTTTTTTTCTTCAGCAGGCGACAGGCCGTTAAAGAAAATAGCTGACTCTATCCTGGTTCCATCTTTCAGCGTAAAATAAATAACCCGGGTAAATATAAAAGGCGTTTTGCCGGTTTTTGCACCAAAATGTTTATATAGTTTTTGATACTCTTTTTTCTCCATCGGGTATTCAAGTATTTCGGCAATGGGGAAGTAGGCGTCTTCATCCAGTATTTCCCGGTTGTTTAAAACCTGGGCAACCATAACATATTCTTTTGCTGTAGAAGATGGCAGGTTATCGTTCCACATCTTTTGCAGTTTAGCCGTAAATCTTTCCGGGCTGAACGTTTCTTTAAAACTGCTGTCATTTTTCAGGTCAAGATGGTTATAATATGCCTCCATACTGTATTTCTTATCCGAGTATTTGGCAAGCGCCTTCAGCAGTTTATCTTCTGATGATTTTTTGGGTATATGAAAAGTAAAGAGCGAACCTGCGAATGGATAAATGGCGGTGTGCTGCTTTAATTTAAGCAAGGCTATATTGTCTTTCACAGCATCGAACCCCAAAATATCCATTAAATAATCTGCATTGGCATAGCAGCCATACTTGATCATCCCACGGGCAATATCAACCAGTTTAATGTCGCCATTCTTAATTTCGTTGCTGGCTTTTGCTTTTTCGAGCCAGTTTGTAAAAGCAGCACTATCTATAAAGGGAATGTAAAACTTCTCCACATCAGCCACCGGTACATAGGTATTTTCATTGATCATTTCATGCGTTGATTGCTGGGCAAACTCAATAGCAACCAGCATGGTAACGGTACTTGCCAGCGGCATTAATTTATTTTCGTTAAGGCGGGCAATGGCAGTGTCGTTGCGGGTAATATAAACCGAAGATCGTAAGGGGTTGGCTTTTATAAAATACAAAAAGGAATCAGCTTTAACCGGATCTAATTGCGCCTTTGCGTATATTCCAAACAAAAGGATAGAGATAAAAATGAACAGGCCCGCTTTAGCAGAAGCCAAATAAAATTGTTTCATAGTATTTTGTTTGTACAGCAAAATACAATTTTTTCTGCTCTAAAACTTATTCTTCCACATCATGCTTTCAACCGGCTTATTGTGCTGACCACTGTATTTGGCATTTTTTTTCTGGTTGTACTTCACTTCAATCTCCCCATCAACAGGGAAGTAGATCAACTGACCAATGGGCATCCCGGCATATACCTTTACCGGTTGTTTTACCGAAATTTCAAGTGTCCAGTTACCGCAAAAGCCAACATCGCCTTTACCTGCAGTGGCGTGTATGTCAATACCCAGACGGCCTGTGCTCGATTTGCCTTCCAGGAAAGGAACATGTGAGTGGGTCTCGGTATATTCATCCGTAACACCCAGGTAAAATTCATGCGGGTATAAAACAATCCCTTCTTCCGGGATATCGAAATGCTCAATGGTATTGTGGGCTTTGGCATCCAGTTCTTTGTTTACATATCTGGCAAGATGCTTTCCCAGGTGCACATCGTAACTGTTGCTGCCCAGGCATTCACGGTCGTAGGGCACAATTTTTATAGTCCCTTTTTCAATTTCTTCCAGAATGCGGGTATCGCTTAAAATCATGTTAATCGGTTAACTTGTTAATTCGTTAATTTGTATTTATAAAATCAACAACCTGCAATCTAAAATCTAAAATTGTTTTAATGCCCCTCGTTTATCAACAAAATATTAACGCATCAACAAAAATGGCGGTGTGGCATATCACCGAGCCGGAAGATTTTTTCCTGCTAAGCGTGCCGGTTAAGCGGGAGATAAAGCACTGGCATAAAAGGTTACAGCATCTTGCGGGGCGACTATTGCTTAAGGAAATGTATCCTGATTTTCCGGTTGAAATGATTCTGATTGCCGATACCAAAAAACCTTTCCTTGAAAATGAACCTTTTCATTTTTCCATTTCGCACTGTGGTGATTATGCGGCTGCTATTGTAAGTAAAACACACAGGGTTGGGGCTGATGTGGAATTGCTGAACACAAAAATTGAGCAGATACAGCATAAGTTTACAAGCGATGAAGAACTAAATATATTCAAACAGCTTCCTTTGAAAAATATTCAATCCTCAATATTCAATATTCAATTTTTAACATTATGCTGGAGCATTAAAGAATCCGTTTTTAAATGGTGGGGCAAGGGCGAAGTGGATTTTAAGAAAGATATTGTTTTAAAATCAATTACCGGATTGCCTGAGCAAGGGATCGTACATTGCATTTTTAAAAAAGAATTCACACTGGATATTCATTATTTATTTTTCAATAATAATTATTTAACCTGGGTGTTAACTGCTCATTAATTTGTTTGTTCTATTTCAGTACCATCAAGCAGCGGAATGTCACCAATTGAAGCCCCTGCAATTCCTTTAACAGAACCATACATACCGCTGGTGCTTATCAAAACTTTTTCCAGTTGTTTTTCACGTTCTTTCCAGATTTTTTCCATTTGTATACGCTCTTTGGTGATGCCCTGCTTCATGGCCATAAAACCTTCCATGATGGCTTCTACCTGGCCACGAAATTCGTTGCCGGTAAGGTAGTCGTACAGCATCTGCATTTTATCACCCTTACCTTCCTGCGCTTTATTGGCTTCATACACTTTTATAATACCATTGCGGAGTAAATGCGCCACGCTGTTCACTTCTGTAAAACTGCATAGCCAAACGCCATCCTTTTCACCAAAGCGATCCATATCTTTTGGAAAAGCCTGTGTTACCAATATGGCGGCATCTGCAGCCTGGTTACGTTTGTCGTTTTTAAGTTTATCAACCCAACTATTACTCCAGGCTTTTGTGCGTTTGCTTTCGTAAATTATTTTACCACAAACAGTGCCTGCGCTGTTGCGGATGATCTGCATGCAATCTGCTCCTTCCACCCCTTTGCCAACTTCTTCAATAATATCAAATGGGAAATTTTCCTTTAAAATTTCTTCCAGTAAAATTTCCTGGCTTTCGCCCTGGCGCTGCATGGAGCTTTGTTCTGCCCTTCGCCTCATTTCATCGGCCAGTTTTTTCTGCTCATCCAGTTGTAATTCCAGTTCTTTAAGTTTAAGCTGGTAAGTAGTCTCTTTTAAATTATTTTTTTCAGTTTCCTGGTTTCTAACCTGTTCGGCAATTACCGTACGTTCTTCCTGAATTTTCTTTTGAAGTGTTATTTCAAATTCAGCTTCTTTGTTTTTTAACTGCTGTTCTTTTTGCAGGAATTCAAGTTCTTTTTTTCTGGCTTCTTTTAGTTTTTCCTCGGTTTCAGCATTGTTGTTTTCAAGCATCCGCAATTTGTTATCAAAATCAGCAGCAATACTTTTTCTCAGTTGTTCCTGTATCTCCGTTTCCAGTTTTTGTTTTTCCTGCTGAAGTTTTTGTGTAAATATTTCGTTTTCATTCTTCTTTTTTTCTTCAAACAACACCTGATCGGCCAGTAATTTTCTTTTGTCCTCCTCTACCTTAGTTAAAGACTGTTGCAATTTATCCTGGTACTGCTGTTGCAATTTTTGCTCTATATCTGCTGCCAGTACATTTTCCACATCTATTATTGTTCCGCAATTGGGGCATTTAATATCGTTCACCATTCTGTATTTTTTTACAAGATAATTAAAAATAAAATTTCCTTTGTAAGTGGAACTTTTTTAAAAGTGCTTTTCTTGGACAAATATCAAACCAATTGCCCGAAGATTTGCTGAGATTTTCAGTTTGTCATCATATTTTGGTTTATTCCTTCTGAATCAATTAACTCAGCGATAACCACATTTCACCTGAAAGCAAGGGGAACGATTTAAATAATGTTTTACCTTTAACGAATGAATTGCTTAATAGTTGACGATAACAAAATAGCCCGAACCACCATGAAGCAACTGGCCAGCCAGGTAAAGGATATTGTACTTGCCGGCGAATGCACTAATGCTATGGATGCCTATAATTTGTTGCAGGAGCAACCTGTTGATGTTATTTTGTTAGATATTGAAATGCCGGGTATGACTGGTCTGGAGCTTATAAAAAATCTGGGTAATAAAAAGCCGCTTATAATATTTACAACTTCAAAAAAAGAGTATGCTGCAGAAGCATTTGAATTAAATGTAGCCGATTACATTGTAAAACCCGTAACCCCGGCCCGTTTTATACAGGCCGTTGATAAAGCAAGGGAAATATTACAAAGCAATACAGAAGAAGTAAAGATGGATGATGAGGAATGCATCTTCATCAGGGATTCAAATATTGTACGCCGTTTAAAATTAGATGATATTTTATTTGCAGAAGCAATGGGTGATTATGTAAAGCTATTTACGCCACAAAAATTCTTTGCCATACACACTACCTTAAAAGCTGTAGAAGAAAGGTTGCCTGCAAACAAATTTTTACGGGTGCATCGTTCCTTTATTGTAGCAATAGCTAAAATTGATACCATTCAGGATGGTGCTTTAGTTATTAACGGGAAACCTGTGCCAGTGGCAGATGCTTACAGGGCGGCGTTAAACAAAAGAATGAATATTCTGTAAACCTTTTTTGCCGTTTTCCTGGCAATTCACCTGTTTTAATAAGCCTCTTTCACCGACAGCAAATGCCTGTTTGCCGATTGCATTATATTTTGCTGGTGCCTGCAGGGTAATTTTGCTGCAGAAATAGAACCTAAAACAATTCACTATAAATTTTTCCCGTAAGCAGTTAGTTTGGTAAACCACCTCCGGTTTTACCGGAGTAGTTCTTAAAAAATGAAAATTATTTATACCATATTATTTTTTTTGGATGCAGTACTCTTAATTACGCTATCCTTTTTGCTCCTTAAGTTTATTGATAAAGGCGAGGGTAGTTTAACTATTATCTCAATGCTTGCTGCCATTATTTTCAGTATTCTTCTGCTGGTGTACTTTCTCTATGCTTATTTAAAGATTCCGCCAGGCAACACTAATAGATAATATTTGTTTAAATTAGGGTTAATATTGTAAGAATGACGGGTAAAAAAATTATTTTTTATATACTGGCAGCATCCATAGCCGGCACATTTACCCTGCTGTACATCCAATACAATTCTTCCAAAAATATTACTGCATTAATTGAGGGTAACCAGAAATACTTAGACGAGTATAAAATTAATTCTGAACTTAAAGATTTAGAAAAAGATGTTGTGAGAATTGAGAGCAATATCAGTGACATTATCTCCACAGGCGACTCTGAATATATAAAAGGGATGGGTTCCAAAATGCTGAAAGTGGAAACCGACCTTGATCATCTGCAACAGATATCAGATGATTCGATTACGGTAAAAGAAATTGACGACCTGGATACGGCCGTAAAAAGCAAAATAAATTTCAGTAAAGCATTGTTAGACTCCTTTAAATTAAAGGGGAAAAATGTCGCCGAGAAACTGCTTGGTACTCTAAGGGGCAAAAGGCTTATGGATTCTATTTATATCCTTGGAGAAAACATTGAAAACAGCCGGCATGCTGTTATAGCACGCCTCACAGCTTCCAATATTGAGAGTGGTAAAAAGGCGCAGCATTTTAATACCATACTGATTGTGCTGGTACTAGTTTTTGGCGCAGCATTATTCTGGTACATTATTAATATTATCCAAAAATTAATACAGTCAGAAAAAAAGGTAAAAGAATCTGCCCAGGTAAAAGAAAATTTTTTGGCCAATATGAGCCATGAGATACGAACACCTATGAATGCTATTCTTGGATTTACCAATCTCTTGCAAAGAAGAAAACTGGATGATGAATCAAAAGAATATGTGCAGACCATTCAGAAATCAGGAGAAAATTTGCTGACCATAGTTAATGATATCCTTGATTTATCGAAGATAGAAGCAGGTATGATGCGGATTGAATCTGCTCCTTTTAATATCGGCGGTTTACTGCATTCTGTAGAAACTATGTTTGAAGGAAAAGCAAACGAAAAACAAATACAGCTTTCCATGATAGTGGATGATTCTTTACCACATACTTTAGACGGAGATGCTACACGGTTAACTCAGATTCTGGTAAACCTGGTTGGCAACGCATTGAAGTTTACACAAACCGGAAGTATAACAATTTCAGTTAGTAATGAAGGGGCAAAAAACAATATTGTAAACACAGGTATTGTAGTAACCGATACAGGTATTGGTATTGCCAAAGAAAAACTACATACTATATTTGAACGCTTTCAACAGGCAGACGATGCTGTTACCAGGAAGTTTGGCGGCACCGGGCTTGGGCTTTCTATAGTACGGGATTTGGTATTGCTTCAAGATGGAACTATCCAGGCTGAAAGCGAGCTTGGGAAAGGCACCAGCTTCCACATTATGATTCCGTATAAAATTACAGCTGCGGAAATTAAGGGTGATTTTTCAGGAAAATATCATGCCCCCACCCAGGCTAATTTTAAGGATTCATATATTTTGATAGCAGAGGATAATGAGGTGAACCAAAGCCTTATCCGCCATTTGTTTAAAAGCTGGAACCTTCTTTACGACCTTGCTATAAATGGCAAAGAAGCGGTTGAAATGCTGCAGGCACACCCGGGCAGATACAACCTGGTATTAATGGATATACAAATGCCCGAAATGGACGGCTACACAGCAACACAGCACATAAGGCAGCAATTAAAACTGAATATACCAATTGTTGCCATGACAGCACATGCGTTGGCCGGGGAAAGAGAAAAATGTATAAACTTTGGCATGAACGAGTATATTTTTAAACCTATTCATGAAGAACAGTTGCAGCATTTCATAAGCCGGTTTACACAAAGTATTAATCCCGTTTTATTGCCATCAAAGACTGCTGTAAAAATAAATACCGCTAACTATTCTTACATAGATCTGGCATACATGAGGGAAATAAGTGGAGGAAATTCTGATTATGAAAAAACAGTAACAGAACAGTTTATTGAAGCCCTTCCTGAAGATCTGGCAGCAATTGAAAAAGCCTGGCAAAACAATGATATTAATCAACTGCGCCAGCTGACTCACAATATGAAAACTACTGTTTCTGTTATGGGGTTAAATGAAAAATTGCAATCTTTCTTTGATATACTGGAATACGGAAATCTTACAAAAGAAAGTTTTCAGCAAAACTTCAAATCGGTTACATCTGTTTGTATTGGAGCATTAATTGAAGCCAGGCAGTTTTATGCTTCGTTTTAAATATTTTCTTACCGGATTTATTGTCTCAAAAAAACAACCTCTTCGCATTTTCAAAACACAAAGCCCCGGCATTTTATTGCCAGGGCCTGGGCTACATCATCTTCAAAATCATCATCACTTCTTTGTCAGCCTCTTCTACCTCTGCCGCCACTTCCGCTGCCTCCGCCATTACTTCTTCCTCCGCCGCTATTGCTGTTTATCTGGCTGGGGTGTTGTTCTGGTGCTGCCCATGTTCCCCTTCTCCCGTTATCATGCGGTAAGTTCTTATATTGTACCACTTCTTTTGGTTTTAGTACTTCCTGCTGCTTCGGCATTCTCACTTCTGGTTTATACACTTTCATCTGTTGTTTTTTATTATCAATTTCAGGTTGTTTTATCTGCTGATGTGCACGTATGGCAATAGGGTTTATCTTTTGGCCGCTGTATCTTTCTACTTCTTTGTAATCTGGCCCTTTGTAATAGCCTGTTTTATTTTTTGTATAATTGATGTTGTTGATTACCGTGGTATTTCTGTAGATGTTTTCATTTTCAGATCCTTGTGCACAGTGGTTTTTGAAATCCCTGTCATTTAAAAATCCATGACGTACAAATGCCCAGTGTTCAATCGGAACTTCAAAGCCACTTGATATGCCCAGACGCATACCCGGTGCCAGCGGAGCCCATCCGTAATAATCATTATTGTTTCTCCAGCTTACCCAGGCAGGTGCCCATTCGTAGCCTGGCAACCATAACCAGCCGTAACCCGTTTCATAAAACCAGCGGCCATAGTGAAACGGTGCCCAGCCCCAGTTGTAATTGCTGTTCCAGCTCCAGCCCATAGTGGTATTCATCCAGTATCCATTATTATAGTAGGGCCTGAAGTCGCTAATGGTTGGTGACCATACGTAGCCATACCCCGGATAATCTATCCAACTGCCATAAGGGCTAAGCTCATCATAAAATGCCTGGTAGCTAACCGGTGGGGCCGGCTGATCGTCTGTGTAATTAGTACCACTCAAATTTTGGCTATTTGCACAGGAGTGTAAGGATAAAGCAACTGCTGCTATCATTACAAATTTTGTTATCCTTTTCATTGTTATAAATTTAAAAATTGATGTTGTAAAACTACTTTACAAAATGTGCCATTGAAGGGTATAATCGTTATTCAGGCAAAAGCAATCGGTGAAAACAATAAATATAAATGTTGAAAGATTACCAGCCTTTATCTTTAAATAAAAAGCACCTCCATGCAGGCAGTGCTTTTTATTTTACCAAATAGTTGTATGTAATTAATAGAGTGATTTTACTGCTGTAAAATTACCTGATGCGTCAAACTCTACTCCGTATTCAGTATTGTCAGCATTAATAACCAATGTATATCCTACAGGAGTACCACTTGTGCTTATTGCAAATACATCTTCGGGAAAATAACCAGGGTATGTAGCAGATAAATAAGTAGCAACTGAAGCAGGTAATGTATTTGAAGCAATGGATGCGATATCTCCCTGCATTTCCGGAGGCACTATACGGTTTATCAATGAACCATCTGCTGCAAAAGTTGAGGTAAATAATCCGGCATCCTGGCTCACAACTTCATAAGTACCGGCTTTTGTTATAAAAGCATTTGTCAAAGTATCCTGCGGATAATTATTGGTAAAATAGGTTGTAATGGCAGCCGGTATTGCACTTATTGCTACCGTATCTCTATGTAAGCCATCTCTGCCATCAAAGAGGCCACCGGTATGCCAGTCGTTGGTCAACAGGTCAGCACCTTCGCTTTGTTCTAATACATTTACAAATACTCCATTTGCATCAAACTTAATACCTACAGGTTTGGCGTCAAATAAAAAAATTGCATCGTACCCATTTAGTGTGCCGCTACTGTCTTTTGTGTCAAAAGCCATTTGAGCCGTGAAACCGCCGTAATTAGTGGTCAGGTAGTTTGTTATAGCAGAAGAAAGCGTAGCAAAGACTATGGACTCCCTGCTGTCGCTGGCACCGGCTGTGTGAATAACATAGACAGAATCGCCTGGAGTTACAGCGCTTGGTGCAACTGCTACTGCTTGGGTTTGTGCTACTGCCCGCTGTAGTGGAGTTAAAGTTGCTGGTGTAACCACGTCAGTTTTTTTGCAGGCCGTAAGGCCGCCAATTATTATTATTGACAGGCCGATGATTGCTTTTTTCATTTTTGTAATTTTTTATTTGTTTATAATTATTTTTTTTACTCATCATTAATTTGATCAGGTAATTGTAATGCAAACATACATTGGTAGAAAGCCGGCAAATATGCCCAATCGTTTATAAGGCAAAATCTATCGGTGAATAAGGAGAATAAATATCCGGGCGCATATATTGCCTGATAATTTTTCAAAAAAGCCGCCACTCAGATTGAGTAGCGGTTATAAACGTTGCAACTGCGTATCATCATTAAAAATTACAGCAAGGTTTATTGGGTACCTGTCATTTTTAGTTCCTGTTAAAAGTTAAATTTTATAATTTAGTCAATGCTTTTTGCAGAACTTCTTTATTCTCCAGTTCATCCAAAGATTTTGAGGTATAATGTATATGAAGCGAAGGCCGTTTATCAAAACTGGTAAGGGAAATCTGTATAATGCTTCTGCCTGTTACCCATTCTGTATTTATAGTTAAATTACCATCTGCAACAGCCTGTCCGTAATTCTGCTTTTCCGTTGCAATATTGGTATTCCAGTCTTCCTTTTCACTGGCCGGCTTGCCATATTTTTGTACCAGCAGATTTTTAAAGGTTGTATAGTCCTGTATATACAATTGTGGGTTGCTGTATTTTTTTGTAAAAACATAATTGCCGCTTATCAGCTTATCATTTTCATTAAAGCCATATAACACAGCACAATCATAGCCTGCCAGGTCATCCTGGTATTGCAGCATGTCATCTTTATCTTTAAGTAAAAATGTTGCTTTTTCATTGTCCTGCACCTGCTTAAAAGAAGTACCCCAGTTAAATGTTCTGAAGTCTGTAGTTTTTTGGGCAAATGAGTAAGTGATAAAACCTGTTATCATCATTACTACGGTAAATATTTTTTTCATTATTTTAAACTTTGTTTTGAGATACAAACCTACCATGCAGTGATGCTGTAATTATATTGAAATCGTTAAAGAGGCAAATACAATCGGCAATCAGGCTTAATATAAACGCAGGGGCTTAATAATCTTTTTTTGAAATGCACTTTTGTTATACCACAATTTTTTTAACGCTGCACTACCAGTGTAATTAATATTATTTTCAAAACCCGTTGCTGCAATATTTCAGCACAATAATAATACCTGTAGGGTTATTCATTTTCAATTACTGTGAATCATAAACTCCAGAAAAAATCATTCGTCTATTTAAAAAAATCATTCAGCTATTGATTTTGCCTCGTAACCGATTGTGCTTTCAGATAAGTATTACTGCATCTTAGTTTTGCCCTGTTGAATTAATATAAAAATATTCACACAATTAAAATTAAAACAAAATGAAAAAGTTATTTATCTTATCTGCCGCAGTACTGTTAGTATTTGCCGCGGCAAATGCCCAAACAGACGAAGCTGCAACTAAAAATGATATAGCAAGCCTCAGCAAAAAAGAATCTTCAATTAAAAAACAGAAAAGAGAGAAAAAAAAAGAATTAAAAATGCTGAATGGGAAAGACGTGAGCAACCAAAGTAAAAGCGAATTTATCCGTGATTTTGGCAACATTACAGATGTTACATGGACCAGGGGTAACTATTATGACGAAGGTGATTTTATTAAGGATGGAATGGCCACAACTGCCTTTTATGACGATAATGCCAAATTGGTGGGGACAATACAAAATAAGGCATTTGACGACCTGCCAGCCAATGCGCGGAATTTTATTGCTAAAAATTATACCGGTTACAAAGTAAGGAATGTGATTTTTTATGATGATAATGAACTGAATGAAACAGATATGGTTTTATTCGGCATCCAGTTTGATGATGCTGATAATTATTTTGTAGAGCTGAAAAAAGATAATCGCAAAATTATTGTAGAAGTAAACATGAATGGAGAAGTAAGTTACTTTGCAAAAATGTATTAATACAGAATTATTTCTAAACGCTGCAAATGTCTTTGCATGAAATTGTTTCTTATTGCGCAAGGACATTTTTCCCGGCTATAAAAAAGAGAAAATCAACGATAGTTTTTGCCTGATTAACCATTTGAGCTTCCCTTTACATCCTTCTACCTATATCTTTATGTTATAAAAAACACTTAAAAATTACTACCATGAAAAATATAATAATCGCCTTAGATTATAATGATTCAGCCAGAAAAGTGGCCGATGCCGGTTACGAATTAGCCAAAGCTGCTGAGGCGGAACTTACACTGATACATGTAATAACTGAACCTGCCTTTTATGCACAGGAATACTCTCCTATAGCAGGTTACCAGGGTGGCTATACCAGCGGTACAATAGAAATAGTAGATGATATTAAAAAAGAGGCTATAAATTTTTTATCAGTTTTTGTAACATCTCTGGGTAACAATAGTATACAAACTGCCGTGTTAGAAGGAAATACTGCTGATGAAATAATAAAATATGCAGAAGATAATAATGCTGATTTGATTGTAATGGGATCTCACAGACATAAAGGACTTGCAGGTTTATTAATGCCCGATACCACGATACATATAGTAAAGCATTCAAAAATCCCTCTTTTAATTATACCAACATTGGATTAGCACCTTGAAAATATTGAACCTCTGTTAACATGAAACACTGTTCAAAATACAGATAAATGCACTGGTAAAAGTGATATAGAATAAATTAGAATTTCAGTTTAAATAGGGGTTCGGCCTTTCAGTAATGGAAGGCTTTTTTATTTGCCCATTATTTTCAGGAATTCTGCCAGCGCTGATTTAAAAATTAGTTCCTTACTAAAAGAGAAGTTTTTTTTAAAGGCCTTTTTTCCTTCATTCACCGACAGTATTTGCCTGTTCAGCTACTTACAAGCTAAAAGGTTGTTTGCGGGTGTAATTTTACATCAGTAACAAGGATTTTTTTTTAAAATGACACAAATGAAAAGACCCTTTAAAAAAATGGCACACCGGATAATAGATACAAAACAAATAGTAACATAGATAAATAAAGTGTTTTCATGGTTCAGAGGTTTTCAAAAGGGTAAGCATGAGCACCCCGTAGCAATACGGGGTGGTTTTTGCCTTCTTAATTTTAAAATAATAATTTACATGCAACAAGTATTGGAACAAATAGCCTTAAACAATGGCATTAGTAGTGAAGATGCAGGGAATTTATTTGCAGCTTTCACCAGCGTTATTACAGATAAGCTACCGCAATTAAAACAGTTGATTGACGATGTAATTGAAAATGCAGATGCAGATCTATTGCAGCAGCATATCAACAGAACTGTTACGCAGTTCCAGCTGCAGGAATCTGATAAATATAAAACATGGATAATGCCGGTATATCAAACTGACTTTATCAGGCATATAGGTGGCGGATTGCTTTTTTAAATTTCCTTATCAGAGTTTTAGCAATAAAAAAATGGCTCCCTTTTTAGGAGCCAATTCAATGTAGTGCCCGAGACTGGATTCGAACCAGCACGCCGTTTCCAGCGCCACCACCTCAAGGTGGTGCGTCTACCAATTTCGCCACCCGGGCTTAATTTTAGGATTGCAAATCTAATTGATAAAATACATTTAGCCATCGATTGCACGAAGTAACACAGATTTTTTTGTTTCCATCAGTGAAAAACGGTGTATTCCGTGGCTATTTACTCAATACAATTCTGAAAGTAGTTCCTTTACCAGGTTCAGATTGTTTTACAAACAACTCGCCATTATGGTACTGCTCAATAATACGTTTACAAAGGGTTAAACCCAGCCCCCAGCCACGTTTTTTGGTAGTAAAGCCTGGTTTAAACACATTGCGGATATTCTGTTTGCTGATGCCTTTGCCTGAATCAACTACATCTAAAGTTACCTGCGCAGTTTCATTTTTAATATTGATGTTTAATACTCCCTTGCCTTCCATTGCATCCAAGGCATTTTTAAGCAAATTTTCAATTACCCAGTCAAACAGAGGACCGTTTACCATGGCTTTTATTTCGCTTTCGCCATTTGTGTTGATGTTGAAAGCAACACTTTCTGGAGATCTTCTTTTAATATAACTCACCATGTCCTGAACCTGTACAACAATGTCATTCAGTTCCAGTTGAGGTGTGCTGCCAATTTTTCCAAACCTGTCACTTACCAGTTTCAGCCGGTCAACATCCTTGCTCATTTCGGGTACTATCTTTTCCATGCCGGGAGTTTCTTTCAACATTTCAACCCAGCCCTGCAACGAGGTTAACGGCGTACCCATCTGATGTGCGGTTTCTTTGGCCATACCGGCCCAAACCTGGTTTTGGGTTGATTTGTTACGGGTGCTTATGGCAATTAAAGTAATGATGATAAAAAGTGCTACGATAAATAATTGTACGATAGGGTAGTACCTGACCTGTTTCAGCAAATCAGATTCTCCATAAAAAACCCGGTTGATTTGAAGAGAGTCGAAAGGATTTTGCCAGACAATAGGTTGATGTAATTTTTTAAACTCATCCAGTTTATCAGCCAGATATGATTTATCACTGATAATTTTTGTTGAGTCAAGATTACGGTGATCAAGGATAGAATCCTTTTCATCAACCGTTATCATGGGAATATCTTTGCTGTTTTCGGTTAATATTCTGATAGCAAGGTTTAATTCAGTATTTGCGCCTGAATTGGCTACGTCTTTAGAAGCATCAGCCCATTGCTCAATTTTTATTTTTTCTTCAACTGCTATTTTTTTTGCCAGGTAGTTGGAGTAAAAAACGGTACCTGTTACAATAGCAATTGCAATAACAGCCAAAACAGTACGCCAGTTGAACAGGGAATTAAACATGCAGTAAAAATAAGGAATAACTAAGATGCAGTGCCATACTGCACGAAGAAAAATAGTATGTTTGTGCAAAC
The DNA here is from genome assembly GCA_038328115.1 of Chitinophagales bacterium. Classification (GTDB taxonomy): domain Bacteria; phylum Bacteroidota; class Bacteroidia; order Chitinophagales; family Chitinophagaceae; genus Ferruginibacter. The sequence continues at coordinate 1,504 of JBBQLS010000065.1, read as the reverse complement.
ACCTAAAAGCGATATAGCGATACTGATAATCATTTCTCAGGAAACTATGACTGATACAAAAAATGCAGACCCCATCAACAGCGATTGTTATCTTAAACTGGAATGGCCGGAATTTTCTGGAAAAATTTTTACCTTCGGTGCTTGCATCAACCTATGCAAACAAAAAAATTATTGTTGCAGATAATGCATCTACAGATGATTCCATAGATTTTTTAAAAGAAAGCTACCCGCAGGTAGCCATCATTAAAAACAATAGTAACGAAGGGTTTGCCAAAGGTTATAATACAGCATTAAAGCAGGTTACAGCCGACTATTATGTTTTATTAAACAGCGATGTAGAAGTTACGCCGGGTTGGATAGAATCGGTAATAGAACTAATGGAAACCGATGAAACAATTGCTGCCTGCCAGCCGAAAATACTGGCTTACCATAAAAAAGATCAGTTTGAATATGCAGGTGCCAGCGGCGGCTGGCTTGATAAATTTGGGTATCCTTTTATGCGTGGAAGGATTTTTGATGATTGCGAAACGGATGTCGGGCAGTATGATGATGCACAGCCGTGCTTTTGGGCAAGCGGTGCTGCTTTGTTTGTGCGTGCGTCGGTTTATAATGAATTAAAAGGCCTTGATGAATTCTTTTTTGCCCACCAGGAAGAAATTGATTTTTGCTGGCGGGCACAACTGGCCGGCTATAAAATATTTGTGCAGCCTGCGTCAGTTGTGTATCATGTTGGTGGCGGAACCCTGCCCAAGGGAAACAGCCGGAAGACGTTTCTTAATTTCAGAAATAACCTCATTATGCTGGCCAAAAACCTCCCATTTGGTACAGCACTCTGGAAAATACCTTTCAGAATGTTGCTGGATGCAATATCTGCATGGCGTGGTTTATTAAGTGGCGACAGCGGCTATTTTTTTGCAATATGTAAAGCGCATTTGCATTTTATTGGCTGGCTTTTGTTTAAGAAGCGGCAATCTGTTTTTCCGGTAAAAAAGACGGGAAAGCTTCATGGATGGTACGATGGCCCGCTTGTTTGGGACTATTTTATAAAAAAGAAAAAAACCTTTTCAGAAATTATTGTCAGTAAATAATTTTTTTTAACACTTACGCCTTATTTTTGCATGCAAACTATAATAAAATGAATCAGGAAGTTATAGACAACAGTCACAAAGATTTTACACACAACTGGGTATCAACATCAAGATTTATCTGGTTTTGTCAGGTATTTTTAGTGCTGGCTTTTGTTTTGGGCGGATGTTACAACTTGTACACCCACCGTTACAAGGGTAAACCTAATGTAGAAGTACCATCAAATACGCTGTATAACCCAACTTACAAATAAAATTTTTATAGTAACAATACAACGCTTATTTTTGCCCTCCGAAAAATAAACAGAGTTCTTATCATTATTGCGGAAGTAGCTCATTTGGTAGAGCGCGACCTTGCCAAGGTCGAGGTGGCCGGTTCGAGCCCGGTCTTCCGCTCAAAAATTTATCCCGACTTGTCG
>JBBQLS010000064.1:0-18542 GCA_038328115.1 Chitinophagales bacterium | reverse complement strand
AAAATCATTTCCATAATTATAACTTACCGGATATTGCAGGGTTCCTTAAAACTATAAATTAATTATGCTTTATCTCTATCATCAAAGGCACCACTGTACCGGCAACATTATCTTTTACCTCAAAACCAACCTGGGTACCTGTGTAAGTGATATTTTCTTTCTTAATTAACTTGTTGCCTAACGCAGCAATAATTTTTGATGATAAACCACCTTGCTTATTCCCCATACTAGTCATCATTTCATCCATGTTCAGTTTTTCTTTTGAATAAAGAATCAGTAAATAATCAATGCCTTTGTTTTCATCCAGCTTAATTATTTTGGTATCGCTTGGGAAAGCCACAACCGTGTTGGAACCAACGTGTGTGCTGGTTAAATCATCAAAAGGAAGGATCTTGTTTATTTTTCCGCTCAAGTCTGTTGCAAAAGCATAGATGTAAGCCTCTTTATCAATATTCATGTAAAAACGAAATTTTGTTCCGCTGGAATAACTGTTCATCATAGTATAAGCAACCAGGTCTTCCTTAGCGGATTTTTCTTCTTCCACTACCAGGTTTCTGCTGCTGATCCTGTTAACAGGCATATCATCACCACTGTTTAGTTTAAACTCGATGTTGCCACTTAAACCATTTACTATTACAGGTGCAGGCGTTGGTACTGGTTTAGGTTCTGGCGCAGGAGGTACTGGTGCAGGAACTGGTTTAGGAGTTGGTGCAGGAGGAACAGGTGCTGGCACTGGTTTTGGTTCTGGAACCGGCGCTGGCTTTGGGTCTGGTACTGGCGGCGCAGGAGGAACAGGAACCGGTTTTGGATCTTCTTTTTGTTCGTCAGGAATTTTTGTGTTAGGGCTTGCAAAAGTTTGTATTGCATAATTACACCAGCTTACAAAATCGTTATATTTTATCCATATCTTGCCATGGTCTGCCCAATCTGCACCCCAACTGTTTAATACCTGGAATGCCCCGCCAGCCACATTATCATCATACCCAATTACACACATAGCATGTTTATTATGTTTCCAGGCTGTATCAACAGATGACTCCCTTGAATCAGGATTCCAAACGGCAGATTTTATATCTAAAAAACTCTGCGGAAGCGTAAAAGAAACAGAAATCGGGCTTCCTTCTGTTAAAGCTTTTTTTGCAAGCTCAATTGATTCATCACGGGTTCTTAAATAGGCATCATCTTTTGAGTAACCTTTGGCAGCAAACAAAAAACTGGCATCACCTATTCGATAATTTACAGCTTCGGTGAATGCTGTTTCTGTAATTGTTGAACCACATGCATAAGGCGTAGTTCTTAATGTTGATACCCCTTTATCTGCCATCATAAGAATAGCACTGATAATGCTGGATCCAAACTGGCATTTATAGTCGGACTTATCTTTAATCTGTTCGTACAAAAAAGTGGGGGAAAAAGCATATTTGTTGATCACTTTTTTATCTGTTAAATTATGTGTTCCGGCATACAAAATAGTAGCAGCACCATACCCGTTTGCCCAGGCGGTACAGGTACCATAATCGCCCTGGTCGCCTGGTGTTGGGCTATATTTTTCCAGTGAATAACTGGCAGGCAGGCTTTTAAAACTGCGTTCAGATACCCTTACTTTTTGAGGGGTTTTGGAAATCAACTCCATATTAATAACCTCTCCCATAGCGAATTTTCGTTGGGCAAATGTAGTTGTGCAAATGCTAAAGCATAAAGAAAACAGTAGAACTAATTTCGGCATTTTCATATAATTAATTTTTTATAAAAATAGTGGAATGCTGGTAATGAATGATACCCTGTATTGGGTATTTTATATTATTACTGTACTAAACATAAAAAAAACCGTCCCAACTACAGTCGGGACGGCTTCAATTATATATCAGTTAAACTTAGATTCTAAAGTGAGCGAAAGCTTTGTTAGCTTCAGCCATACGGTGGGTATCTTCCTTCTTTTTGAATGAAGCGCCTTCACCTTTGCTTGCTGCTACAATTTCATTTGCTAATTTATCAGCCATGCTACGTCCGTTACGGTCGCGGCTGTATTTTATCATCCATTTAATGCTTAAAGAAACTTTTCTGTCGGCACGAACCTCAGCCGGAATCTGGAAAGTAGCACCACCAATACGACGGCTACGTACTTCAACACCAGGGGTAATATTAGTCAGGGCTTTCTTCCAAACCTCATATCCATCTTCACCGGTTTGCTTGGCAACTTTATCCAAAGCATCATAAAAAATGATATACGCACCACTTTTTTTCCCTTCCCACATCAGGTTATTTACAAAACGTGTAACCAGTTTATCGTTAAACTTTGGATCTGGTGCTAATGGTATCTTTTTCGGTTGTGTCTTCCTCATTGTTACTTATTTTGATCTGACATATACGCCTGATCATTTTTATTAAATTTATTTTTTAGCTCTCTTAGTTCCGTATTTACTACGACTTTGTTTACGGTCTTTAACACCCGCGGTATCTAAACTACCACGAACGATGTGATAACGTACACCTGGTAAATCTTTTACCCTTCCACCACGTATCAACACAATACTATGTTCCTGTAAATTGTGACCTTCACCCGGAATGTAGGCAATAACCTCAATTTTATTGGTCAAACGAACTTTAGCAACTTTACGCAAAGCAGAGTTTGGTTTTTTAGGTGTAGTTGTATATACCCTTGTACATACGCCACGGCGCTGCGGACAACTATCCAGAGCCCTTGATTTGCTTTTCGCTTTAATTACTTCTCTTCCTTTTCTTACTAATTGTTGTATTGTAGGCATTTTATCCTTTTATTTTTCGGACGGCAAAGGTAGGATTTACAATTTGATTTTGGAAACTTAAAAGTAAAAAAAATCAAATTTTATTCACTTTAATTAAAAAAATCAACAAAATATCCGATTTTAATATTATACAAATGTGCTTTCGTATTAGATTTTCACCAGCCAGCCGTGTGTATCAGGCACCTCGCCATAACGGATTGCATTTAGCTTCGCTTTAATTGAAGGTGCTGTTTGCCAGGTGTTTATATCAAATTTCATCACATAATCTTTGTATGCCAGTTCTTTTATTAATGAAATTGTGGCCGCAGTTCCCGTTCCAAATACCTCTTTAAGCTCACCCGCTTTATGTGCAGCAATAATTTCGTCAATATTTAGCCTTCTTTCTTCAACTTCCAGACCCATTTCCTTTAAAACTTCAATTACACTATCCCTTGTAACGCCTGCTAGTATGGTTCCGGTTTCTAAGCCGGGCGTTATGGCTATATTGCCAATAATAAAAAACACATTCATAGTACCGCATTCCTGTACATACTTATGCTCAAAAGCATCTGTCCACAAAACCTGGTCGAAACCTTTTTGTTTTGCCTGTGCTGTAGCATACATAGCTGCGCCATAATTACCGGCAGCCTTTGCATAGCCAACACCGCCGGGCACCGCCCTAACATATTGCTCTTCTACATAAATACGCATGGGTGCGCTGTAATAAGGTCCTGTAGGGCTTAGTATAATCATAAATTTATACTTCTCACCGGGTTTTACACCAATCATATTATCGGTACTAAACATAAATGGGCGAATATATAAAGAGTGGTCCTTTTGTTGGGGAATCCAGTTTTTATCGAGCTCTATCAGAAGCCGCATACCTTCCATAAAAATATCTTCGGGTACCTGCGGCATCTGCATTCTTTCGGCTGAAATATTAAAGCGTTTGAAATTATCGTGCGGACGAAATATAGAAATTTCACCTGCTTCATTTTTATATGCTTTTATACCTTCAAAAATTGATTGGCCATAGTGAATAGCCGCAAGCGAAGGATCTAACAATAAAGGTTGATAAGGTTTTATCTCAGCATTCCTCCATGCTCCGTCTTCATAATCCGCTTCCAGCATATGGTCGGTAAAGTATTTTCCAAAAGGTATATTTTCAAGATTAATAGCGTTAAGTTTACTGTGTTCTACTTTTGTAATATTAATATTTTCGGCTGCTATCATAATTCTTAATTTTACGACAAAGAAACGAAAAAAGCAATAGTTTAAATTACATGATTATGAGTTTAGATAATATTCAGCTTCCAAATGCTATTTTACAGGGTTTGTATAGCAAATGCCTGTACGACTTAAATTCGAACAAATCTTTTTCATCTGATATACAAACATCCGAAATCGGTTTTTTAGGTAGTAATCAAAAGAAAATTGCCATACTGGTTAATTGTGAAACAGCCATTTATTTGCCAGACGATGAACTTAATTTTTTGATGGGCATTTTAACAGCTTGCAAATTAAGCATGGCAGATATTGCACTGGTGAATCTTTCTAAAAATAGTGGCTTGGTTTATTCGATATTATCTGAACAATTAAAAGTTGAAAAAGTATTTTTATTTGGATTAACAGCTGAAGCGATAGAATTACCTTTGCAGTTTCCGCATTACCAGGTGCAGCAATTCAATAACCAGGTTTATCTTTCATCCCCTTCATTAAGTGAATTGCATGCCAACAAAGAGGAGAAGATGAAATTGTGGGCCTGCCTTAAAAAGATTTTTTCAATTTAAATTTAAACAACATAGTGAACAACCTGATTTTTGCAACCAATAATCAAAATAAAGTTCAGGAAGTAAGGGCTGTGTTAGGCAGCATCTTTAACATTATTACTTTAAAAGAAGCCGGTATTGATATTGACATACCCGAACCGCATGACACACTGGAATCAAATGCTACCGAAAAATCGAAAACCATTTTTGGTATTACAAAGCAAAATTGTTTTAGTGAAGATACCGGTCTGGAAGTGGAAGCACTCAATGGCGAGCCTGGTGTAAAAAGTGCACGCTATGCAGGCGAAGACAGAAGTTTTGATGATAATATTGAAAAGCTGTTAAGCAATTTGAAAAACTTTGAAAACAAATCGGCACGGTTCAGAACAGTAATATCCCTGATACTCGATGAGAAAGAATATTTTTTTGAAGGCATTTGTCCGGGTAAAATTATTGAAGAGCGGAAAGGAAATTATGGTTTTGGTTACGATCCTGTTTTTGTACCTGATGGAAGTGATAAAACTTTTGCAGAGATGGATATGGATGGAAAAAATAAATTCAGTCACCGAAAAAAAGCAATGGAAAAACTGATAAATTTTTTGAGTGAAAAATGAGTTAGAATTATTGTTCAACATTTACCGCCTTCAACAAGCTCTGGCTGACAGCTTGCTGTCATACTGAACTTGTCGCAGCACTGACAAAATGCGGTCAACAAAAATTACTTTAAATTAAATGGCGAGAATTAAGATTGAAATACCCGAGAAAGTAATTGGAATATTTATAATTCCCGTTCGAATTGCCGATATTAACTACGGAAATCATGTTGGTAACGACGCCTTTGTAAGCATTATACACGAAGCAAGAATGCAATGGTTAAAACAATTTGATTATACCGAATTGAAAATTGAGGGCATTGGATTGATCATGAGCGACCTAGTACTTGAATTTAAGAACGAATCTTTTTATGGCGATATTGTTGAAGTAAAGCTTGGCGCAGCGGACATATCCCGTGTTAGCTTTGATTTGTATTATCAACTCTTTGCAAAAAGAAATAATGAGAATATATTATTAGCCAATGCAAAAACCGGCATAGTTTGTTTCGATTATGATAAAAAAAAAGTAGCAGCGATTCCTGAAAAATTATCAATCATTCTTGCCGGATAAAATTAATCTTCATTCCATATCCTCCAGTTTTCTTCTGCCTGGATGATGAGCATTTGAAAACCATTTTCAATAACAGCGCCATGCTCCTCCCCTTTTTGTAAGAATAAAGTTTTGGTGGGAGCATAAACCAAATCGAACAAATAATTTTCGGCTGATAGGAAGGTATAAGGAATATCCGGGCAGGTATTTTCATCCGGAGACATACCCAACGGAGTTGTGTTTATAATAACAGGGTATTGCTGAATAATGCTTTCAGTAATTTGTTGATACCGAATACAATTTTCTGATTCTGTTTTGTTTCTTGAAATAATTAGAAAACTGACACCCAGTTTTTGCAGTACATATTGAACTGCTTTTGATGAGCCACCAGTTCCCAGCACCAAAGCCTTTGTATGGTTAGCTTTTAAATGCTTTGTAAAAGATCTTTCAAAACCAATTATGTCGGTATTGTAAGCTGTTAATTCAGCACCCCGTATCTTAATACAGTTTGCAGCCCCAATCAGTTTTACTTCTTCAGATAAATTCGTTACATATTTCAGCACTTTTTGCTTATGGGGAATGGTTACAGCAAAACCTATCATCGTGGGATTATTATTCAACAAGGCTGGAAGATCATCTATAGTTGCTAAAGGAAATGAATGAAAGAATGCATCGGCTATTCCTTCTCTGGTAATTTTTTCTGTAAAATACTGCTGCGAAAAAGAATGTGTTAAGGGATAACCTATAATGCCGTAAGTTGCCATTAAACCGTTTCTTTATTCAGGTATAAATGAAAAGTATCTCCACGCAAACCAATGCGCATGGTTTCCAGCGGAATAACTTCATTGGGTGCAATATTGCCCAGGTTTACATTGCAACCTATCAGTTCCAGAAAGTAAAGCTGCTGTGCTTTTTGCGGAGCTTCCCAGATAATTTTTTGTTCGGGTATCTGTGTAAGAATTTCCTGAACCAGGCCTTCTCTAACTTCACCGGTTCCCCTGTATATACCTACATTGCCAGCTTCTCTGGCTTCGGCAATAACGTAAGTAGAGCCTGCTTCCAGCTCAGCTCTCATCAGTTCTATCCATTTGTAAGGAGGGATAATATGCGTTGCATCCTTACTGCCAACCTCACTTAATACCACACCAATCTTTGCCAGTTTTTCTATGTAACCACATTTTTCAGCATGAGGTATTTCTATAGATCCATCGCTCACTTCCATATAGCTAACGCCAAAATCTTTACATACATTGATGTAATCTTCAAACTGGTTTCTTATCAAAAATGCTTCAAACAATGTACCTCCAAAATAAATGGGCATATTGTGAGCCCGGTAAACCTCCAGCTTCTCCTTTAAATTAGGAGTAACAAATGAAGTTCCAAAACCCAGCTTAACCACATCCACATGTGGCGATGCTGCACTCATAAAATTTTTAGCTTCTTCTACACTTAAGCCTTTATCCATTACCATGGTAATACCATGTGCACGTGGCTGCGTGGTGCGTTCAGGTATTTGAGAAAGATTAAAATTCATTATTAATAATTTAGGAATGCAAAGATAACTTATGCAGTTTAATAAAGGTTAAGATAGAAATGTTAAAAGAAACTCACTTAAAGTGACTTGCGCTTTTTATACCGGGCAATTAAATCAACCACCTGCTGTACCTGTAGTATTGAAGGATTGATTTCTATAAATTTTTTGATGAGTTTGGGATTACGCGTCATACCGGTCTCTAAATGTAATAATGCTTCTTTTGATTTACCAAGTGCATATAAGAAGATGCTTTTATAAAACAGGAAAATGGGTTTCCCGTCTGTTTGTTCAAATGCAAATCCTGCATACTCAAGTCCCTCTTCCATCATTTCTGCCTTGTAAAGGCATTTAAGCAATTCTATCCATCCATTAATATTTTTAGGCCTTACTCTTACCACATTTCCAAAATAAGTAATGGCATCTTCCAATTTATTCATTTCCATATAGCATTGTCCCATGGCCAGGTTATACTCTGGTTGCATGCGGTGAATACGCATGGCAATTTCCAGGTTTTTGATTGCACTGTCCCAAATACCTTCATTCATATAAGTACAGGCAATCTTATAAATAAGATGGGTATCTTCGTTATTTAAATGGCTGGCTTTTCTATAATTAAACCTTGCCTGGGCATAATTGCCCATTTTGTCGTAACAGTGACCAATAGCTTCGTAAATAACATCTTCAGGACGGGCCAGTTCCAATACTCTTTCTAAAACCTCTACAGCCTCTTTATACCTGCGCAGACGTATATAAGCGTCGCCCATATTACGCAGGGCAAAATCAAATTTTTCATCAATGGCTATGGCATATTCATAGGCATCAATTGCTTTTTCATAGAGTTTTATACCTTGGTAAGCGGCTGCCAGGTTAAACCAGGCCAATTCGTTAAAGGGATATTCATCAATGATGTTTTGGTGTAATCTTATGCCTTCTTCATTGCGGCCGGTAAAGTCGGTCCAAAAGCAAATCTTATACAATGCTTCTTCGTTATTTGGTTCTTGCTCCAATACCATTCTCAGGCAGTCGAAAACCTTATCAAAATTTTCATAATCATCGTAAACATCCGCCAGTTCAAAAAGCAGGTCAAGCTTTTCTTCTCCTTCAAAATCATGAATGGCAGCTTCTAAAACCTCTGCTGCTTTTTGCTGCATATCCAGTGCCAGGTAAGCATCTGTTTTTAAAATAAAAAGATTGGTGTCCCTGCTGTCCAGCAATTCGGCTTCATCCAGTATAAACAAAGCTTCTTTATAGTTGCGCAATGCAATTAAAATATCTGCCTTTTTCAGCAGCAGCATTGCCGAGTATGGATATTGTTCAATTCCATACGCCGCAGCCTCTAAAGCCTGATTCAACTGCTCTTTTTCATCAAAATGATCTATGATACGTTCAAAGGAATCTTCTTCAATAAATGAGTTGGGTTTTCCTGCCTTGAGGTTGTCAAATTGCTGGAGTAATGCTTTTAATTCTTCTCTGTCCTGACGGTAAGGAAATTTACTCATGGGCTGTAGGTTATTGTAAATTAAGCAGTTTTGAAGAAATAATCAAGTTTTTGTAACAATTTTTAAATATAAACGTTAAAAGAATGTAAAAAGAATTTATGAACGGTATGGGATTACCAGTTTTTTTTCAATATATTTGTTTCAGAAATTAAAACCCAATGTTTAAAAAAGTCAAAATGATACTGGTAGTTCTTATGCTAAGCGGCATAGGTTTCAGTGCTTTGGCTGATAAAGGCGTTGGAAAAAAGAATAAAACGAAGATTACTCTCAACATTAACGCCGGAAATTCAATCAGAAAATCAATCTCTCTTAATCTTAAGACTGGATTGAAATATACTGGCAGCTTAATGTCAAATCAGCAGGTTAACGGCACATCTTATTTAAATAGTACATTACTTACCTACCAAAAAGGTAACACTGTTTATATTATTCCCCAAAAACAGGTTTACACGGTGCCTGAAATGAAGCAGGGATATACAGGATTGAAATTAATCATTAAAACTCACTAATAAGAAGCTTAAAAATATTAAGCTTTTTTTATACCCGCTATTTTATACTTAATTCTTTACTAATTTCCTTTTTTCAGGTTTTGATTTTCTTCGTACGTCATAACCCTGTACCCAACCGTAGGAAAATCAAATAATGAAACCTGCACAGCATCGTAATTAATTTTAGAAAGTGTGTACTTAAATCTCATTTTACCCGATTCAATTTCATACTGTATAGCCAAGCCCGGTAAAGTGCTGAAAGTAGGGTCATATTCTTTATTTGCCGGTACAAGTTCGGGAGTATAATAAACTTCAAACGTTTTGCCATCAGGCATTTTTGCAATTGCTTTCCTGGTATTATATCCTGCTATCGTTTTAGTTTCATCAGTAAGCTCAAATTTAATATTGCTGTACATTTTATGCTTTGCAACCCAGTTTTCTCTAGTAAGCGTAATCATCAATTTCTGGCCACTAAACTCTTTTAAAATAACGGCATCATTTGTTTTTGAATTATAGATGGTTACTTCCTTCCCCACTGAACTAGTCATATCTGTACGGCTGTTATTACCCTTAAGATAAACAGTAGTTTTAGCTCCGGTAATAGCACCGGCAGCTTGCGGACCACTGCCATTTTGAATTTCCATATCATAAACAATAGTAGCTTCGGCAATGCTACGCTGGGCATTAGCTGCAACAGATACCATAACTAAACCAATCAACAATACTGATATTCTAAGCTTTTTCATTTATAAATTATTTTTCTAAAGATACTACTTCACTTAATACCTTAACTAAAGTAAACACTTTGGCTGTATGTAATAAAATTACGTGCCAAGGTTGTGTTTGGGTGGAATAAAAAAACCTGCAGCGCTTTAAACAGCCTGCAGGTTGTGAAATATTTAACTTTTAATCTAGTTTTTGCCCTGCTTTTTCTTCATGTCCTGCAGTTTTTTATTATTTTCCTGCATGGCCATCATTCGCTCCTGAAACTTACTCTGTTTTACCGGTTTCTTCCGGTTTTCTTCAATTTGGATAAGTATCTTTTCGTGGTTAATAATATATTTCTGAATTACAATCTGCAGTATGAGTGTGATCGTATTTGATACTGTATAATACCAGGTTAGTGCGGCTGGCAGATTGTTAAAAACACCTAATAACATAACCGGGAAAATATAAGGCATATACTTCATAACCGGGTTACTGTTATCCTGCATGTTGCTCATGCTGTAAATTGAAATAATTAAACTGGTAAGTGTTGCTGTAATGGTGAACAGACTTACGTGATCGCCATAGAAAGGAATGGAGAAAGGTAATGTGGCAATCGAATCATAAGCTGCCAGATCTTTTGCCCATAAAAAATTTTGCCCCCGTAAAGAGATATTAGATTGAAAGAAATAATACAGCGACATAAATATCGGAATCTGCAGTACGGCTGGCAAACACCCGCCCAGCGGGCTTACGCCTGCCGTTTTCCAGAGTTTCATTTGGTCCATGCTGAAAGCCTGCTTATCATCTCCATGCTTTTCTTTGAGCCTGTCAATTTCTGGTTTAAGCGCCTTCATTTTAGCACCACTTAAATAACTCTTGTATAAAATAGGAGAAGTTATTAAACGTATTAAAAGGGTAAGTAACAGAATTACCATACCCATACTCGCAATATTGCCTCTTAAAAAATCAAAGACCGGTAACAGAAAATGGCGATTAATATATTTTACAAACGCAAATACGCCGCTGCCGTAAGGCACAATGTTTTCCATTTGGTTATTATACTTGCTTAAAACGTTGTAATCGCTTGGACCGAAATACAACTGCATTGGTACATTAGCAACTGAACCACCAGGGAGCTGAATATTACAGTTGGCGGTTGTTTGCGAAATGATATGTAAAGAATCGGCAGGTAAAACCCATTTTACAGTTGCGCTTTGAAACTTTTGTTTTGCAGTTAAGGCCGAGATAAAAAATTGTTGTTTCAGCGCAAGCCAATCCAAAGGTTTATCAAACTTTTTTTCATCTCCCGAGCCCATATATTCAAAATCATAATTGCCACTTTTTACATAGCAAAAATGGGTTTGCTGCCTTTCGTATTTAATACTTTTTTCTACCTGTGGCGCTTCGGTTTGCCAAAGTAAATTTATACTGTTTCCTGTTATCAGTTTATCGGCCCCGTTCATTGATATATTAAAATCAACCAGGTAGCTGTCTGGTGGCAAAGTATATTGATGCGTAATTTCTTTACCGGTTGAATCTTTTAACACAAAAGATATGCTTTGCGATTTATCGGCATTTAGTGTTTTCTTACTACTAACAAATGCAATATCTGTAGTTTTTGCAGTTTGGTTATTGCCCGTATTAATGTCGTAAGACAGTTTATTGAACTTGCCATCAGCCAATATCAATGGCTTGCCATCAAATTTTTTATAATTTTTTAATTCTACAATTTTGGGTTGACCGCCCTTATTCGTAAATACAATTTTTATCAAATTGTTTTCTAATGTATCTAAATGCTCTGCGTTTGATGCTTCGGTAATAAAAACTGGAGGTAAGTTTTGCTTTGCTGTTAATAAAGAATCTCTTAACAAAGAATCCTTTAATATCACTACCGGATCTATTTTTGGTTTTGAAGCAGCTATTGAGTCTTCAATGCGCTTTTTCTCTACTGTATATGCCTGATTACTACGGCTGTTAATAACAAATATGGCAATTAATAATGCCCCAATCAACACAAATCCAATTACCGTATTTCTATCCATTCCCATTTTTACTTGTTTTAGGTTGGCAAAGGTAATTAAAGTTTGATGTCTATACCTTGCCAATTAAAAAAAGCCCTTCCGGGTAAGGAAAGGCTTTTATGATCAATTTGCTGTTATTATTTTTTTGCTTCCGGTGCGGCAGCTTTAGCCGCAGGTGCTGTTGCAGCAGCTTTAGGAGCAGTAGATTCTTCCTGCTTCAATTGCCTTGTCATAGTTACAGATGCGATGGGAATACGTGGCGAGTTTAAAACCTCCATGTTATCCATCGGTATATGTTCAACCCGGATGTTTTCATTCAACTCCAGTTTTTCGATATTCACCTCAATATGCTCTTTCAGGTATTTTGGAAGTGTTTTTACTTTTACATTTTTCATTTTAAGCACCAGCTTTCCACCGGCTTTTACACCTGCAGGAACACCAATGTAATGAAGTGGCAGTGTTGCAATAACTTTTTTATCTTCAACCAGCTCTAAAAAGTCAACATGAAGCAACAAATCAGTTACTTTATGAAACTGCAGGTCTTTTAAAATACAACGGTATGTGTTACCGTCAATAACCACGTTTGCAAGAATAAATTCAGGTGTGTAAACGATGTCTTTAAAAGCAGTTGCCGGAGCAGAGAAGTTAATCTCGTGAGAACCACCATAAATTACACCTGGCACCATTTTCTGAGAGCGAAGTTGGCGGGTGGCTTTTTTTCCGCTTTCGGTCCTCAGTTGTCCTTCGATTGTAATTGATTTCATTTTAGTAATTTTTTTATGAGGCGCAAAGGTAGAGGAAAATAGGCAATTTACAATATTCAATAGGCAATTTCCGACAAGCGTTTTATTATGGGAACTCCTAAAAATGAAATTAAAATGTAACTTATCAATATTTATCAGGATTATTGATCATGTGGTTTAAGAGCTTGCCGATTTCTTCGTTTTGCAATATCAATTCATTAAACTGCTCAGCATTGATATATTTACATGCCAATGAAAAATCAAGCCAGCCAGATGTTTCAGAGTTTTCCATATCACTGTCTGTTACTTTTGCCACAAAATGTGCCGGATATAATTTTTTCCTGTAAGCTTCTAATAAGCAAATACATACGCTTCGGGAGGAACGTCTTATCTGGTCAGTTAATGAGTATTTTTCTTCTGGCGGAAATTTTTTCGACAATTCAAATATCTGCATAGCCAGAACAAAAGCCTTTTTATAAACAGTTGTCTCTTTCACATTTTTTGCACTCATAATATTGAGTTTTAAAAATAAGCTACCTTGGAAGGCTATTTTTTTATTGCCCATTGCCCATTGCCCATTGCCTATTGCCTATTGCCCATTGCCCATTGCCCATTGCCCATTGCCCATTGCCCATTGCCCATTGGCCATTGCCCATTGCCCATTGCCCATTGCCTATTGCCCATTGCCTATTTTTTATTCGCCATCCTGCTTCTCATAAAAAGGCTGTTAATACTCTTGTTCTCAAATGCATTACGTATGGTAACAGCAAATAATTCATCTGTAGAAATTACTTTAATCTTACTACATTCTCCCCGTAAGGGTATCGTATCACAAACAACCAGTTCTTCCAGTTCACTATTTTCTATATTTTGATAAGCGTTGCCGCTTAATACAGGGTGAGTACACAACGCCCGTACACTTCTGGCCCCTTTTTCTTTCATTAAAGCGGCGCTTTTACATAGAGTACCTCCTGTATCGCAAATGTCATCAATCAAAACAACATCACGGTCTGTTACATCTCCAATTACAACCATACTGGCTATTTCATTGGCTCGTTTACGATGCTTGTCACAAATAACCATTTCACATTCAAAATAGGTGGCTATTTCACGTATGCGATTGGCGCTACCAACATCAGGTGCGGCAAAAGTTAAGTTTGCCAGTTTTAAATTTTCTATATAGGGGATAAATATTGCAGAAGAATCCAGGTGATCAACCGGTATATCAAAATAGCCCTGTATTTGCGGTGCATGCAAGTCCATAGTAATAACCCTGTCGGCGCCTGCAGCAGTAAGCATATTGGCAACTAATTTAGATCCGATTGCAACCCGGGGCCTATCTTTCCTGTCTTGCCTGGCCAAGCCGTAGTAGGGAATTACAGCAATCACTTTATAGGCCGATGCTCTTTTGGCAGCATCAATCATTAAAAGCAATTCCATTAAATTATCGGAAGGTGCATAAGTGCTTTGTATTAAAAACACAAATCTTCCACGGATACTTTCTTTAAACTCTACATAAATTTCCCCATCGCTAAAACGCTGAATATTTACTTTACCCAGGGGCTCTCCAAATTTTTTTGCAATTTTCTCTGCCAGGTATTGCGACCCTGTACCAGAAAAAATTTTTGCATTTGACTCCATATATATTTAAATTGAGATAAATAAGAAAATGTGTGTTGCGAAAGTATCATTTAGTTTACATCATTTAATATACTAACCATGGAAAATGTCAACAAGCCTTCCACATCTATAAAAAACTGGGCCATTGATGACCGCCCAAGAGAAAAATTACTTGCAAAAGGTTCTACCGCATTAAGCAATTCCGAATTACTTGCCATACTGCTGAACAATGGCAGCAAAAATAAAAGTGCGGTTGAGTTGGCAAGGGAAATATTAAAACTGGCAGATGATAATTTAAATGAGTTGGGCAAACTATCCCTCAATGATTTTAAACAGGTCAAAGGAATTGGTGAGGCTAAATCTATAACAATTGCTGCTGCACTTGAATTGGGCAGAAGAAGGCAGGCATCTCCTGCTTTAGAAAAAACAGTTGTAAGATCAAGTAAGGATATAGCTCAATATTTACAAGCCCATTTAAAAGATTACAACTACGAAGTTTTTGCTGTGGTTTTTTTAAACCGTGCCAATAAAATTAATCACTTTGAAATTATGAGTAAAGGTGGTATTACGGGTACTGTGGCCGACCCGAGAATAATTTTAAAAAAGGCTTTGGAAGAAGATGCTACCTCAATTGTGCTATGCCATAATCATCCATCGGGTAACCTGCATCCCAGCCGTGCTGATGAAGAACTTACCAAAAAGATAAAAGAAGCCGCTGGCTACTTCGACATTAAAATTATTGACCACATTATTGTGAGTGAGGAGGGGTTTTACAGTTTTGCAGATGAAGGACTACTTTAGTTCTTAGTTTTTGGTTTTTGGTTTAAAAAACAACAATTATGGCAACAATTCAAAATTTTGAGGATTTATGCCGACTAAACAATATAATAGGGCCAGCAGTTTTTCTGTCGGCATAATACCATCTAATATTTCAACGGAGTGCTTCGAACTCCTTATGAAATAAAGATGGTATTAAAGGTCTGGCAAAAATCCAGGGTATTGTGTTGTGAAATATTTGGGTTGATAACAAACGGTGCATTTGCTAAAGACTTTGCATTAATCGATCAAATAAACAGGTCATCAGGCTCCGTGATGGATAATATTGCCGAAGGATTTGGAAGAATGGGCAACAGAGAATTTGTCAATTTTCTTACCTATTCATACGCATCGGCACTTGAATGCAAATCGCAGCTGTACAGAGCATCCGATAGGAAATATATTAACCCAGAAAAATTGATAGCGTTAACCGGGCTTTTGGAAGAAATTAAAAAAATGATAAACGCACTGATAAGCTACCTGGGAAAATCTGATTTAAAAGGCCAGAAATTCAAGCTCCGGGAGAATAAATGATGCAACGCTTCAAATTACCTTCTCAACTAAGAACCAAAAAACCAACTACGCCTGCGCTGTTGGCCCTCCGAAATTGAATGGTATTTCCACCGCCTCCATATCCTGAATGTTTCCGTTTGCTGTCTCAAATTTCTTCACATTATCAACCATGGCTTTCATAAACCGCTTGGCATGAAAAGGTGTTAATATAATACGGCTTTTAACCTTGCTCTTGGGCGTACCAGGCATCACATTTACAAAATCAATCACAAACTCGGCATGGCTGTGCGTAATAATGGCGAGATTAGCATATTCTCCTTCTGCAATTTCATCAGAAATTTCTATGTTTATTTGATTAGATTGTTCGGGATTTGTCATCTTGTTGGTTATTAAAAAATAAGGGCTACCAAAATATGGCAACCCTTATTTAAAGTTTGAAAATATTAAGTTTATCTGGGCTTAACAAAAGTTAGTGTGTCTCTCCAAATTTGATTTGGTCTTCCATTCTGAGTCATAATAAATGCTGCATATATTTTTTTGGTAGCGGGATCATATCTACTAGTAGTAACAGCAGGGTCTAAATATAAGGTTCTGTTCCTACCGTCATCAGGAGTAGAATTTGTTACCGCAATTAACTTATCAGTTGCAGGATCAAATGTAAAAACAGGAGTAGTTGCCCCAAATTGAGTGGCAGAAATCGGGAATGCAAACCCGGCTAATAAATAAGTACCAGTATAATTATTGAAAATTTTATTACCTCCAGCCGATATTGTTATTAAACTCATATTATCGGGATAATCATTGGTAAGACCATCGGATATTCCGTAAGCCGACCATCCAGATTGAAATATTCTTAACGAATATACCCCATCATATTTGTTTTTTGCTCCAAGTGCAAAAACTAAAGTTTTTCCTAACGCATTTTTAAAGCCACAGTCATTAGAAACCAGTGTAAAGGCTACAGCATAAGTAGTACTGGGATCTAAAACCGTTGCATTCGGAATTGTAATAGTGATTTGTTTTGCAAATTCACCAGCAGCAAAAGGCACTGTATAAGTACCACCCATTGATGATGCAGGAAAGTTAACAGTATAAAAACTCCTTGGCAATTGAACATAACTTGAACCGTTTGCAATATTATATTGCGTAACTGCTGCTGTATCATCTTTAATAACAACTTTGCACGCTTTATTTAAATCTGTGCTGTTTGCGGCATCTCTTCTAATATCTGCTACATCCACCATCTGTGGTCTGTTAACAAAGTCTACACCAAGTAAACTTGAACCAACAGCAGGGGCGTCTCCACCACCCAACAAATGAATATAGGTAGCACCAGCATCTCCTATAGGATCGGTAGTAGCAATCTTTTTACAGGCATTAAGTATAAAAACACTTAAGCTCAAAAGGGCTAATTTATTTATATTTTTATTAAATTTCATAATTCAAAATTTATTGTTTAAAAAGGTTTGTTATATTATTGGTCCCACCAAATCTTAGATTCTGGCTGATCAGTAGCTGGTACTAATCTTGCTACTGCTGCTGCAACATTTGCAGGGTTTAAGTTATATTCAGAAAAAGTTGATAGGGATGCAGGAGCAAATGTATATCTTCTTGGTATTGTTGTGTGTGCAGGGTTTAAAGGCTCCGGCGCTACAGCTAATACAGGAAATCCAGTTCTTCTGTAGATATTCCAGGCAGCTTTACCATTGGGGTAGCAAGATATAAAAGCCATTTCCGCAACCTTTTTTATATCATTGGTTCCATCCAGAACAACATTTGGCTGCGTAAAATAGGTAGCACTGGGTGCAGCTAAACCCCATCGGTCAAAAGATGCATTAACACCTAACACAAGCATTGCTGTTTTTGATTCTGAAGTCCACCCTCTTACAGCAGCTTCTGCCCTGGCTAAATAAAGTTGACCTGCTGTTAAAAGATAAACAGGACTATTTTCTGCTCTAAAAGCCGGAGCAAGCTTGTGAGACCAACCAACATTTGCTTTGATCCATGCATTAATATTTGCTTCCTTTAAACCAAATGGTACCGGAATACTTGATGTTCCGTAAACAGTTTGTCTTGCATCACCCAAAGCATTTAACAATCCATAAAGAGTTGTACTAACTCCGTTATCTCTGGCACCATCAAAATCATTATAGAAAGGATTCTTAAAAGATCCCCCAGGATATACCAATTTAATATTGTCTGCGTTGTTTTCTATCACACCGTCAGTCAGGGCAGCCTTGAATTCTGTAGCAGCATAATCTGCAGCACCAGGGAATTTTTTTGTTAATTGTATTGCCATCATGGCTCTTAACGAATTAGCAAATTTTTTCCAAAGTGTAACATTGTTATTGTTAAGGATATCTCCTTTTAGTGCACCAGAATTTACAAATTGTGCGTTTGCAGCCTTTAGTTCAGCAATCATTCCTTTGTAAATATCCTGTTGCTTATCATAAGCAGGAGTTTTGCTTTTAAATGCTTCAGAATAAGGTATATCTCCCAAATTATCAGTCAGATTCCAATAAATATATTGGGTCAAAATTCTGGCTACAGCTACCTCATCAGGATTTGAATTCTTATCCATAATTGTTTTAAGGTTTAACAAAGGACCTGTGTAAACTCCAAGGGTAGTGTAGGTACTTGCCACATCGTAAATACCTTCAGCAGGATATTGAGTTTCTGATGTATGCTGTATCCAGGCCGATGCATTACCATCTACCGTAAAACCTGCACTCCCAGTTTCCACATTTGTCAATATGGCATACGTAGACGGACTGCTAATTGAATTTGGATTCACGTTGGTATCTCCAAACTCTGTTATTTTATTACAACTTAGTAAAGTTGTAAAAGCAATTGATAAAACTGCTATTTTTTTATAATTAAAAATTTTCATTTTATATATTTTTATTTTGACAAAAAATTAAAATCCTAATTTAATATTTACTCC
>JBBQLS010000063.1:0-18580 GCA_038328115.1 Chitinophagales bacterium | reverse complement strand
ATACAAAACAGATAAGGGTTTCAGGTTATTTTTTGGATGAAAGAATAGTGAACTATTTTGAATTCAAAAAATGTTCTGAAAGGCTTAGCTGTGAAGGATTTGGAAGCCACAGTAGATTTCAACTGCAAAATCCGGGTTTAAAGCTTTTGCCTTAGTATTTTTATGCAGTCGGTTTTCATCTGAATACAAACTTATCAACACCTGCACCCTATTTTCAATGCCGTGGAAGCTTCGTAAAAAAATAATTTTACTTTTTTTAGATGCTTTATTATCTGTTGATTTTTTTATACAGTTTCTTACCGTATACAGCTCATCAAAAAAAAGGGATACCGGCATACAATACAGGCAAGATTGAAAGGCATAAGTAACCCCATTATAATTTGTATAAAATAAATTTTTCTAAAGAGAACACTTGCAAGTCGTTTTAAAAATACCCAACAGCGGGTATATAAAAAACATAGATAAATCGTATTTTTCAAAAAACGAAATACGATGAAATTATTACTTTCCTTTTTATTGATGCCTTTTGTATTAACAGCACAGGTTAACCCGGCATTTGTAGTAAAATCAAAAATGAATTACTCCAGGCTTGAATATTGTGGCGAAGGCCTTTTTGGATTTGAAAAGGACGGAAAGATTGGGTACATGAATGCCGGTCAAAAAGTAATTATTATGCCAACGCTTGATCTTAAACTTACCACAAGCGAAAAAATTCCTGCCTTTACAAATGGCTTTGCAGTAATAAAATTAAATGGCAAACAGGGTCTTATAGATAAAACAGGTAAGCAGGTTATCCCCTGCGACTACAATTCGCTTAGCCTCGAAAGCAGCAGTAAAACCCTGGTAAGGGCCGGCAAATACGAAAACAATAAAACAAGCTATGGAATTTTAACCACTCAAAACAAACTGGTAATACCAATAGAAAATTATTCTGTTCTTATAGATGGAAATTTAATTGCAGTTAGAAAGGATAACAATTGGGGTTTGATGGATGCTACGGGTAAGGAACTGATACCACAGAAGTACAGCAGTTTTCAGCTTTATGCGGATGATGGTGTGGCAAGGGTTGAAGATGGCGGTAAATATGGTTTTATGGACATGAAAGGAAACTGGATTTTTGATAAACCGAAATCGGTTTATACGCTTAATGCCTCTGCCGAAAAAATGATACGTTGTATGGTAAACTACAAATATGGTTACCTGGATGCAAAAGGCAATGAAGTTATTATAACAAAATTCGACCAGGCCGATGACTTTAAGCCGAATGGCCTGGCACGGGTTGGCAAGTCTAACGCAGAAACCAAATACAAAACTTTGTATGGTTACATCAATAAAAAAGGAGAAGAAGTAATACCGATACTGTATGAAACCATCTCTGCTTTTGAGAATAGACTGGCTTATGCCAAGGATCCCGAAACAAACCGTTATGGTTATCTTGATGCGGCCGGTAAATGGGCGTTAAAGCCGGTCTATTTATATGCAACCCTGTTTGATGAAACCGGTGGTGCATGGGTTAAAATGACCGATAACAAATATCATTACATCAACAAAAGCGGTAAGGATTTTGGGACGTTTGATGAACAAGGCACAAACCTTAAAACGTTTAAAGATGGCTACGCTGTGGATGCTGATACAGATTACCCTTTTGCACTTGTTGATATTAACGGAAAAACAGTAAAGGAAATAGACGAATGCAGCGCCATCTATAATTTTTCGGAAGGAATGGCTGGTTTTAAATCAAAAGCAAAAGATTTGTATGGCTTTATTGATATTAACGGAAACAAAGTTATCGCCGCCGACTACACCGGATTCAGCGGATTTAAAGAAGGCATCAGCAGGGTATCGCAAACCATTAACGGAAAAACAAAATATGGCTACATCAACGCAAAAGGGCAAATCATTATTCCGTTTGAAGAATATCAAATTGCCGGCGTGTTTAGTGATGGGCTGGCGGTTATAAAAAAAGACAGTACTTATTATTTTATGGATAAAAATGGAAAGCTGCTTAATCTTCCACGGCAGTATGATGTATTGACTGATTTTAAATCAGGTTTTTCACTTGGAACCGTCAATAATAAAAACGGGGCCAATACTTACTATTATATCAATACAAGCCTGAAAGAAGTGTTCAGCATTGTTGCCAAAGGGGCCTGGCCAATTTGGGAAGATGCAGCAATAATAAACCGGGACAGTGTTTACGAAATGATAAACACAAAAGGTGAAACCGTAAAAAGACTTGTTGGTATTAACTTTTTAAAATTTACCAACGAAGGAAAACTCGCTGTAAGGGAAAAGGAAAATAATAAATGGGGATTTATAAATACAAAAGGGGAAATGGTTATTAAACCACTTTATGACAGTTGCGACTCGTATAATGATGGCTACGCTAAAGTGCAGGTTGATGGCAAATGGGGATTAATAGACAAAAGCGGCAACACAGTTATTAAGCCGGCATATAAAAATATTACTCCTGGCGAAAATGGCATTTTTGTTTTTTTTGATGAAGGCTGGGGCATAATAGATAAAACCGGTAAGATACTATCGCCAGCAATTTTCAATACCTTTACCTCATTCGAAAAAAACAGGGCACTGGCAAGATTTGGAAAAACGTACAGCATCTTAAAATCACCGCTTAAAAATTAATGCAGCATATTGATGCAGAAGCTTTCTGTAGTGCTATTGTAGGGTAAACATTTTATTGTGCTATCTCCCTGCGGATCTGCCTCTCGAAAATTAAGATTCTCGGGTTCCAGGGCTGTTGCCACGGGCTTTAATTGCGGCCCTGACTGTTCCGTACATACCTCAATTTTTATTTTTTTATGAGCTGCACTATTCCTTATTTACAGCCTGAATAATGTTACAGCTTTTCCGTGTAAATGTATTTTTTAAAAAAATACTATCTTCATAAAATAAACGTACACATATGAGATTCCTGATACCTGCTCTTGCATTGCTTTTTTTTTCCTGCCAAAAAGAAATAACAGGCAGCAATTCACCCGCTTCGGGTGGTAGCGGAGCCGGAGGAGGCACTGGCGGCGGAACACCTGGAACCACAGTTACATTGGGAGTTCAAAAGCAACTTTTTGCTTCCATCTACCATAACTTTACGGGCGTTTTAGACGCAAATAACAAAAGGATAATGTTTGTTGTACATAACAATACAACAAGTGTTGATGATTTTTACGCCGGTGATGATAAAGACAGTGTTTATTTATTAACCCCTTACGAAAATCCCAATAGTTTTAATGTTTACAATGCTACCCTTAGCCTTAAGCCAAACGGCGAGATTGCCTGCATATACAAGAAAGCGAATGCTACGGGGCCTGATAGTATTTTGGCACTGGTAAACAAGCCAGGCAAAAAAACCTGGGATCTTGTAAAAAGGGAAATTTCCAATAGTTTCTGGAACACCTACTATACCAGCACTGAACTATTTATGGCAAGTACCGCTACAGGGCGCCTTGTACTTACCGGGACTGCAAATACCAAAGTTGCCGTAAGTGATGATAATGGATTAAACTGGCACCAGACTTTTACTTTACCTTCTACTTATCTAAATACTTCACACTCGCAAAGAAATTCATTTTCTGGAACAAGGAGTTTTATTATATCTGGCAATATGTTTCTTTACTCTGATAATGATTTTGAAGCCGGTACACTTGTTATTATCGACCCTTTTGGCGGTATAAAAAATAAAATACTTAAGCTTGATGATCAACGGCTGGTGTTGCAATACGATACTCCGCTCCGTACCATATATCAATCATCTAATAACGGACAAAGCTGGTCAGTTATGCCGCTATATGATTCCGCAGACACCTTAACAGACTTCAGTACTTCTTATTTTTGTTTTGTATCTGGTAATAAAATACGGCTTAGGGCAAAATATCAGCGCTGTAATTCATATTACACAGTGGATATTGACCCCATGGCTAAGTTTGCATTTTATCCCCTAACGCCTCCAACATGCCCCCTTCCTACATCTGCAGACGATGTAATTGCATGTTGCCAGCGGGAGGATAAAAGAATGTATTATGCAATGAGTTATTCAAATGGTGCCAACACTTTTTGTATAATAAGCAGAGACTATTAACGTAGAAAACATATGTTATCACCATCTGGCGTAGGTATACGATTACTGGTATTTGCTGGTTCAAGTAATTCTGCCACAAACCAAGAGAGCTAAATACATGATAGGCACCAACCTGCCTGTCGGCAAGCAGATTACTCAAGTACACAAAAGCCAAGGCTGTATTTCTGTGCCAACCGGAGTCTTTTAAGCAGCCATTACTAAGAAACGGAAATATAATGGAAAACCACTCATGCAGGCATAAGCACAAGCAATAATACCTATAGTACCATGGTAATAAAAACAGCTGTTTCATTTAAGGTGTATGCAAAACTGCTGTTTAAATTAAAATACCGTAAACCTGTTATAATACTGCTTGTATCGGTAGCAGGTATTATGCCGGCCTGAATAATAACAGCTGGATAAACCTCTTAACAATAAAAAGAAACTTCTTATTTTTTAATTGCAATTTTATACTAATTTGCGCCCCCGTACCAAAATAAACTCCCGGCAGTTTTACGGTTTAATGTATACACAAACCCATTATGAAAACATCACCGTGGCTAAGCCTTATTCTCCTTATTACTTTTTGTAGTTGTAAAAAACAGGTTTCGGAAGATGAACAAACCTGCATCAATATAACCAATGCTATTATTACACATAACAGCCCGTTAACAATCGGGCAAACTGCAAATTTTAGTGTGCCCGAAGTTGGTGGCTACCGTTTATACCGATGTGACTTTGTAATCAGTCCAATCGGTATTTACCAAAATCCAGCCGCACATAAGCCTGGCTTGAATTTCAGCCTGGCTACATTGGACCAAAATGAAATTCAGTTTGGTATTATACCATTGGCAGGGTCCGCATAATTATGTTACTTACGATGCGGCAAATAAGATTAACTATGTTAACCTGGAAAATGAAGGCTGGTACTACCTTTCCTTAATTTCTGGCGCAGGCGATTGCCAGAAAATTGATAGTTTTTATCTTGATGTAAAATTACAGCAAGGCTCCCCTGCCTGTAACATTGCAACCAATACTACCACCTTCAGTAACCTGTTTAATGACAGCTATAATTACGTAAAAAAAGGTATTGACCCCAGCCTGTCGCAAAAATGGCTCGATTGCAGTGGAGTATCATCCAACCTGCGAATATATTTTCATACCAACTGGCGTACGTTGGAACCCGAAGATGGCATTTACAATACTACCAACACTCCAGTTTTTGACCAGACAGATTTTAACTATAACAAGCTTTTTATAACTACTACCAAAAGCAGTATTTACTGGTCAAGCCAGGCCAACCAGCAGGTTTATGTAAGCCATGTTATACCAAACTGAATTTCATTTTAGGCCAATGTGTGTAGGCTGAAATTCAAAAACAGCCTTTGTGCGGCTGGTTTTGGTAAATACCGATTGGACTAACTATAAAATCCAAACGGTATTAATAGCAAATTACAAGTGCGCTTTTGCAACCTTGCCATGAGCGGTTACAATGGTACCAGCTATACTACAATGGCATCTGGCAATATAGTTGAGCTTTAATCAGTTAAAAATTATGTTAGTGGTTAAATGGCAATTATTTGGTTAATTCTTTACAAACCATACCCAAAATATAAATCATTCCCTTATTTTTATCACCTCTAACAGAATAAATTAAAATCACAAAAAAATATTTTTGAAAAAGATTTTCGTTTCCTTGCTGGTTGCTGCTTCAATTTTTGCAACTGCTCAGGCACAAACCTCAGCTACCATACCAGATGCAACCCAGGATAAAAGTGCGATGACCAGAGCAGATAAAGAAGGTACCAAAGCAAAAAAAGAAGCCGATCTTATGGAAGCTTTCACCAAAGCGGGTCTTACAACAGCAGAGCAGGAAAAAGCAAGAGCCATACTTACCGAATTTAACGACAAAACAAAACCCATTAAGGCTGATGCAAGTTTAAGTGAAGATGATAAGAAAGCAAAACTGGATGCTATTTATCAGGAGAGGAATGAGCAGTTGAAAGCTGCTATGGGTGCCGATAAATACAAAGCTTTTAAAGCCGCCCAAAAAGCACAGAAAGAAGCTGCTAAACCTGCAGCGCAATAATATTAAAAACGATTTGTACAACGGAGCCCGGGCAGGCTCCGTTTTTTTGTCCTTTCGCCTGTAGCCGCCCCGCTTCAATCAGCGGCATGTCTCTTTTCCGCAAGGTAGCGTCTTGTCTTGTCTATCCCGACCGCTCCCGACTGGTTAAACAGCTTCCCGGTTTCCCCCTGCATAAAAAGCCAAAGTATTTTGTAGCTTTATACCGATGTGACTTTGTAATCAGTCCTATCGGTATTTACCAAAAGCCAGCCGCACATGAACCTGGCTTGAATTTCAGCCTGGCTACATTGGCCTAAAATGAAATTCAGTTTGGTATTAGTTACCAAAGCCGGATTCATAAATACCCATGCAGGTTTTGCCGGCATAATCTGTTGGTTATTTAACTATAAAAAAAGCAAGCAATAAATCATGAAAATCATTAAAATCTTCCTGGCGTCCTCTTATGAAATGATTGAACAAAGGCGGCTTTTCGAGATAGCTGTTAACCGGTTAAATAAAAAATGGGTTAAAAAGGACATGTTTCTGGAGCTTTTTGTGTGGGAAAATTTTGGCGATGAGATGTCCGAATCAGGCAAACAAAAACAATACGATGAGCACGTGAGCAGCTCGGATATTTTTGTCTTGATGATTCATAAAAAAGTAGGTGATTTTTCCATGGAAGAACTGGATACTGCTATTGAAACATATAAAAATTCGGAACAAAAACTGCCGAAGGTTTACACCTACTGTATCAGAAGCAAAGATGATCTTGAAGCTGACGATGATGCAAAAAAACTGGAACGTGAACTGTTGGTTAAGTACAAACATTACCTTACTTACCATGAAAGCTTTGGCGACATGAAGAGTAGTTTTTTTGATCAATTAGATGACCTCACTAATACGGATAAGCATTTCAGCTTTCCGGATATGAGCCCGATGATTGAAGAAAAAGTATTGTACATAAAAATGATACTGCTTACAAACCGAAAAAACGCTGCTGAACCTTTTTACAGGAAAAAAATTGAGCGGTTAGATAATGAGGTTGAAGTGTATGATGAGGCCCAGTTTTTTGAAATGGTTTCTTACTCAGGCATGGCTAAAGAAACAATGGCACGAAACTATTCGTTCAAAGATGCCGCCGTTGATATGAATGTGATATTGCCCCGGCAAAAACCAGCCACCGGCGCAGATTATATAGGTGATGATGCAAAGCGTGCCGACAGTGTTGAAGGGACAATTAATCTGACATCAAACTTATTTTATTCGGCCACCAGTTTCTATAACTCCTTTCAGGAGGGTAACACGGTGTACCAGACCAGGGCCCAGGATCTTATAAAAAAACTAACCTTTATTGTTGACTTCGCTTCGCTGCCGGCGGGCACGACAATGCACAAAAGCCTGCCTGTAGCCCGGCTCTTAAGTACTCCTTATCCGGAACTGCTTGCAGTATCTGTAATTAAAGATGGTATTTACCAGGTAGAAGCAGCAGGTTTATCTGCAGGACAAAAAGTGGAGTTTAAATTTGATATAGACTGGAGTAAAATAAAATAAACCTGCTGTGTTGCTGTCGTCCCGCTTTCAGGCAGCTATGCAGTAACTAAGCCAGTAAAAAACCTATTTCTTATCTTGTTTATTTTTTCAAACGCCCCAGGGTTTAATACCGCGGGGTAATTTATATAATTATAAAAATGTACTCCTATGGCAGATGACGGCAGCAAGCAAGGATCAACATGGCCAATGCCTAAATTCAGGTTTGAAGTGGATTTCGGAGATCAGCTAAAGAACATTGCCTTCCTGGAAGTTTCGGGCATGGACGTAGAAAACCAGATTATCGAATACAGGAATGCTAACAGTCCGCTTTTTTCTACCACAAAAATGCCTAGCATTGCAAAGTATGGCAATGTTACCATGAAAAGAGGAGTTTTCGTTAATGACAACAGCTTTTGGCAATGGCATGATGATATTAAGATGAATACCATTACAAGGATTACTGTTACTATCAGGTTACTGGACGAGGCCGGCACAGTTACCATGCAGTGGAAGCTGCTGAATGCCTGGCCCACCAAAATAACATCTACCGACCTTAAATCGGATGGCAATGAAGTGGCCATTGATACGCTTGAAATAGCGCATGAACAACTTATAATTTCTACTGGAAAATAGTTCTACCCCATCGCTTTCCGCAAAGCAGATTTTACATCTGCAAAATTATTCGATTTAAGCGTACTCAGATTCAGCGAATTAATATCTGCCAGGCATGATAAAATATTGCTGATATCAATAACCAGCCGCTTTATAAACTGAAATTGCCTGGCTTGTTCTTCGGTTATAGAATCGCTTTCTTCCCGAACTCTCTTTGTCCATACCTGCTCCTGCTCTTTCCAGTATTTGGCGTATCCGTTCACCACATCCGGGTCGCCCAGATTAAGTGATTCATCAATTCGTATAGGAAAAATCTTTTTACCAAATGTATCCCGGTTCATACCCGAGTTGCGGAATATCTCGTACAATTCGTACATGCAGAATTTCGAATTCAGGTATTTATCGCTGATGGCAACTATTACAAAATCGGCAGTACCAATATCATTCATAAATTTTGAAATAACGCCTTTGTATCCCATGTTTTCTTTATCCTTAATTACATTAAATCCGTCCGCTTTTAAACTGTTGTACAATTGCATGATCAGTGCTTCATCCTGGTCCCATGCGTATGAAAAAAATATTTTGGACTCTGCTGCTGCTCCCTTTTTTCTTTTCAATATAAAATAAGCCAGACCAGCCAAAAGCAGCACAGCAAGTACTATCAGCCACCAATAGTTTTGTATAAAATTGCCCGAACCATCTTTCTTTTCTGGTATTACAATAATGGTAGAATCAGCTTTTTTTAAAAGCGATGAATCAATGTTTACTTTATTATTTGAATCTATTTTATTGGCCTTCAGCAACGAATCTATAATACGTACCAGTTCCTGATAGCTGGGTGCTGCACTTCCGGTTGCTGTTTCGGGATCATCCTTTTTTGATACCACCGAATCAATAATATGCCTGATTTTTATTTTTTCTTCTACGGTGCTTTTTGCCATAGGTTTAAAACCTTCATACAGCATTCTTATCAATGCAGTGTCCTTTTTTTGCGGGGTATTTAATACTGCAACGGGACTTTGTGCAGGTTGTGTAACCAGTTCTGTCTTTATCTGAACGTTTGCTTGCCCAGGCTTTGCAGGTTGCAATAGTTCTGCTTTTTTTATCTGGTTGGGCTGTGCCATTTGCGCATTTACAAAAGTCCTCTTAGGCACCGTATCAGTGCCGCTGTTGTCATCATCACTGTATAATTCCGGCGCCGGAATTATACAGTGGGGTTGGTAATTTGCTGCACCTGCATTACTGCAGCCCGCAGTAATAAACAGGAGTAAAAGAAATATTATTCTGATGTTATGCATAAAATGAATTAGAAAATCTTTGTAAGGTTTGTTAAAATAATAAATAATCTTTTACTTTTTAGGATAAAGCTTTGCAATAAATTTTTTATCCGCATCCGACAAACCATTGTTCCAGCCAATAGAAAAATTGCCAATGGAAAGAGCTTCGGGCACCGGATACATCATGATGGATTTTTTATCCAGCTTATTGGCCCGTATCTGGCTTATATCGTATTTATCAAAAACCTGGTTATCCACTTCTTCCTTACTCCACCCATCAACTTTTTTGTAGTATTCATACACTTTTGGTTTATCCCAGGGTATGCCATTATCGGGCCGTTCGTGCTCATGTATGCAGCCAAGCGTGTGTCCAAATTCGTGCAACACCACCCGGTTATATTCCAGGTCATCGGTTGCAGGAGTTAACCATCCAAAATTCATGGTCGGCTTTGTCTTGTCTTCCGATAGTATATCGGTTCCCATCAAACTCCAGGAGCCATCATTTTCATCAAATGCAATTCGCACATTGCCGGGTGTCTTACGGGCTGTAAAATCAAGTTCAATATTAGCATAGTCCATCCATATTTTTGCGTGGCGGATAATGCGGTCTTTCACCTGCTTCTTACCTCCCATAAAAGATATGGTAAGCCTTCTTCCGTTTTTCCATTCGGTGCTTATGTCGGTTGCCATTCTGGATAGCGATGTAAAATGTACCGGCTTTTTAATGACGTTTTTCCTGGCATAGTTTTCCAGTATCGACATATCCACTTTTGAAAGATCTCTGAAGTTATCCGGCTTTTCTAAAAAAGAATCTTTAAGCCGCTTGATGTTTTTATGATGTGATAATCGGCATTCACGACAGTAGTAAATTTCAGAAATTTTCATACCTATAGATTTAGTAGAAATAAATAGTTTCGAAAATTAATGTGAATAATTTAAACATGCAACAGGTATTTCTACTGCTTTTCAATTTTAACAAAGTTTAGTAGAGTTGTGGGCGGGTTGCTTCCATTTATCAAAAAAATCTTTCAAACCCACAATCATTCTTTACATTTATACATAAAACATTTTACATGAAAAAAATACTGCTTGCAATTACAACCGTTGCATTTATTGTTTCCTGCAACAATAAATCTGATGCGCCAAAGCCCGATATACTGGCGGCCAACTTAGACAGCACCGTTAAACCCGGCGATGATTTTTTTGAATACGCCAATGGTGGCTGGCTAAAAAAGAATCCGATACCCGGCGAACAGTCAAGCTGGGGCATTGGCAACCTGGTTATTGAAGAAAACCTGAAAAGGTTGAGAGAAATTTCTGAAAAAGCAGCGGCTTCCAACGCTGCAAAGGGCAGCAACGATCAAAAGATAGGCGATTTCTGGACTATGGCCATGGACAGTGCCAAAATTGAAGCCGACGGTTTAAAGCCCATACAACCCTTGCTGGATAAGGTAAATGCAATAAGCGATGTAAAATCGTTGCTGAATACTGTGTCTGAATTAAAAAAGATTGGCTCTAACACGCTGTTTGATGATGCTGTGTACCAGGATCAAAAGAAAAGCGATGTCATGGCTTACAATCTTAACCAGGGTGGCCTTGGCCTGCCTGAAAGGGAATATTATTTTAAAATGGATTCTGCTACCATTAACATTCGCAACGAGTACGTGAACTACATTACCAAAATATTGACCATGACTGGCGAAGAAGTAACTGTTGCAGCCACAGCAGGCAAAAATATTTTAGCCCTTGAAACCAAACTGGCAACTGCAAGCCGTAAAATTGAAGACCTTCGTGACCCTTATAAAAACTACAACAAAATGGCCATTACCGATTTGGGTAAAATGGCCGGCAATGTTGATTGGGTATCTTATTTAAAAAATACCGGTGTACAAAAAGTAGATTCGGTAATTGTGGGCCAGCCCGAATTTTTTACTGCATTAAATGATGCCTTAACCAAAACCCCCATCAGCGATTGGAAACAATACGTAAAATTTAACCTCATCAGCGATATGGCCGCTGTGCTGCCCGATGCGTATGGCGTTGCGGCATTTAACTACGGTAAACTTTTTAGCGGTGCTAAAGTAAGAAAGCCCAGATGGAAGCGTGTCATTCAAATGGAGGAAGATGCCATGGGTGAAATGCTGGGTCAATTGTATGTAAAGGAATTTTTTAACGAAACAGCAAAAAAACGCTACACTACCATGGTTGAAGACATCCGCCAGGCATTGAAAGAACGCATTGCCAAACTGGATTGGATGAGTGATAGCACCAAACAAAAAGCTTACGTAAAACTGGCAGCGGTAAAAAGTAAGGTTGGGTATCCCGACAAGTGGAAAGACTTCAGCAGCATGGATATTGGTAAGGAAAGTTTTGCAAAAAATTATATGAATGCAAAACTTTGGTGGCATAATTACAACTTTAATAAACTGGGTAAACCTGTTGACCGTGATGAATGGGATATGTACCCTCAAACCTACAATGCCTATTACAATCCCAGCAACAACGAAATAGTATTGCCAGCCGGCATTTTTACCGTACCGGGATACCGCGATGAAGAACTGGATGATGCCGTGGTATATGGTTATGGCGGTGCCAGCACCATTGGCCACGAAATTACCCATGGCTTTGATGATGAAGGAAGACAATTTGATGAAAAGGGAAATTTAAAAAGCTGGTGGACAAAGTCAGATGAAGAAGCATTTACTAAAAGAGCCAATGTAATGGTAAAACAGTTCAATGAATATGAACCCATTAAAGGCTACCATATAAATGGCAAAGCGGCACTGGGCGAAAACATTGCCGACCTCGGCGGTATTTTATTGGGCATTGAAGCCTTTAAAAAAACAACGCAGTTTAAAGAAAATAAAACCATCAGCAACCTTACACCCATGCAGCGGTATTTTATGGGTTATGCACTGGGCTGGCTTGGCCAAACCCGTGAGGAGCAGCAAAGAAGCCGCCTGCTTACCGATGTACACAGTCCTGGCAAATACAGGGTTAACGGGCCTTTTGTAGATGTGGATGAATTTTATACAACCTTTAATATTAAACCAACGGATAAAATGTACAGGGCAGATAGTCTACGGGTGAAGATCTGGTAAACTCTACCGGAATATTTTTTGCCGGGAAGCCGGGAAGCCGGGAAGGCGGAAATTAAAAAAAACGCCTTCCCGCCTTCCCGGCTTCTCGGCTATTTTTTTCCTCCGTTTTTTTGTACTTTACGGTACATTAATAAAACACAATGAGAACACAACTTAAAAAAGACGAAAAACTTCTAATCATAATCAGGAAGCACTGGATAAGACTTGTGCTGCCCATATTTGCATGGCTGCTGCTTGCTATTTTGTTGCTTTGCTTTATCAGCAATTATAAAGCTGATTTGATTATTATTTTATTAACGGCCATTTACCCCATGGTAGAATACATAAACTGGAAATACAACCTGTGGGCGGTTACCAATATGAGGGTGGTTGATGAGAGCGGTTTCTTTACCCGCTACTCTAAAGAAAGTCCGTTGGATAAAATTAATAATGTAGAATACGACCAGCCAATACTGGGGAGGATTTTTGGTTATGGAAATGTAGATATACAAACCGCTGCCGAAATGGGCGAAACAAAATACCAGCTCATCCATCATCCCAAATTATTGAAAGACACCATCACCCATGCGCAGGAAGAGTATAAAAAAATGCAGATAAGCAGTCAGGCCACCCAATTAGCCGAAGCTATTGCAAGGACCAATAAAGCCACAGCCCCATCGCAGCAAATGATTGCAGATGAACTGCATAAACTTTTTGAGCTACTGCAGAAAGGGGCAATTACGCAGGAGGAATATTTGGCGCAGAAAGGGAAGTTGATGGGGAGTTGATGTATGGTATTTTCAATTGCGGGTTACACAATTTAAAAAATATTTTTTGTATTAATTTGCATTAATGATTAATAATTTTCTATACAGGAAGGTGTTTATATTTATGAGTTGGTAGTAACCTTATGTAGACACTACAAATTTTAAAAACCGATATGGGACTATTAAAAAAATATTCGGTAAGCCTAATACAGAAGCCGACAATAGGCTGGAAAAAGAAATTGAACAAATTAAATCAGGAGAGATTAATATGGTATATCCAATTTCCGCCCGTGTGGGTGTTCTCACCTTAATCATAAGCCCACGCTTACACCCATGAGTGCCGCCGCATTGTCTCTGACAAGCGGCACAACAGAATTAGCAGCTTATACGTTATACGGATGGGACAATGCAGCCCGCTTGTTGGAAACAAGGCCGCCGCATTAGAATAGTAAATTCTTTTGAATTGAAAAAAGTTAGCATCCTAATTGGATCTTTTTGAAAAAGCAACTTTTTGCAACAAAACAATGGTATAGATTTTTAATTACCCAATAATTCCATATACCTGATTATCGCCCTTCTTACATCCGATCTTGAATCATTTAAATCGGTAAATACAGGATACACTTTCACTATCTCCGGATTATCTTTTGTAAGAAAACCGAGGTTGGCTTCACCACCCGTCATTAAAAAATCGGTTAGGGCAACTTTGTAAGTTTTTCCTGCATCAATCAATGAATTCTTTAAAGACCAGACGCCCGTGTTGCTATCGTTACTGAGGGCAGGTGAATATTGCAGAAAACCACCACTACCCACATTCTTCATACTGGCGTTTAATATCTTTATCAGCAGGCTGCCCTTCATATCTACTTCCATAATGCTGCCACCAAATGGCAGGCTGCGGATCACATCGTATTGTGTTACCGGCATCTGCACAATATCATCCACCCTTATAGAACCTGAATTGATGATACACACATCTGCTGCAGGCGATGCTTTTTCCATAGCTGATACAATCAGCTTTGTAAAGTTGGTTTGCTGCGTTCTGATGTATGCTTCTCTCCCATCTAAAGGCTCGCCGGTTTGCATGCAAACTTTGGTTGCATCAAAACCAAGCGATGCATAACTTTTGTTGGCGATGCCGGTCCACTTTTGTACAACTACATCCGTTGCAGCATCCAACGCAGTCTTTTCATTCACATCAATAATGTCGGCCTTAATTTTAAGATCATGCTCTTTTTTATTAAAATTTAGTTTGATTATATAGGCCGATTTTGCATTGGCATCTGCCTTGGTAATATACACGTTGCCAATTTTGGCATAATGCCTTTCATGCTCGTGGCCGCCAATGATAAGTGCAAGCCCCGGTATCTGCCTGGCTAATTTAATATCATCCTCCATGGCCTGGTGTGTAATGGCAATGACTGCATCGCAGGAGTTTTTTAGCTGGTCGTAATATTTTTGCGCTGCAGTAAACACATCTGTATAACTTACGAAAGGGGCTTTATTAAAAGGCAGCGTAAGGCCGATAAAACCAATACGGGCGGTAGTTCCATCATTGTCTGTAAAAGTGCGGATATAGGTTTCAGGAAACGGAACCCCATTTTTTGCAAAGGGAACAATATCATTTCCTTTTTTATTAAATGTATTGGATGATACCCATTGAAAAGCCGATTCGTTAATGCGGCTTTGCACATCAGCCTCCGGAATATCAAATTCATGATTGCCAAAAACAGCTATGTCCACACCAGCGCTGTTCATGGCATCCACCATTTGTTTACCACGTATGCGGTTGCCTTCAAACTTCAGGCTGTTATAAACCGAGGGACTTAAAAAATCGCCGGCAATAACCAAAATGGTATTTGGATTTTTAGCTTGATATTCTTTTTTTACCGTTGCAACCCTTGCCATTCCGCCCATCTTACCAGCATCAAGTGGTGCAATTTCGTACACATCATTTATCTGCACAATACTGATATCAATTTTTCCATTATCGCCTGTAGCAGTTTTTTTTGTTGTATTGCATGATGCAAAAATCAGCAATGCAATAACAACATTGAAGGAAAGTATTTTTTTCATAACAACCTGGTTTTGGTAACACTTGTTTATTTCTATCTAAAGTACGCCTCTTAAATTTGGATACTTCAGCAGAATATCTTTATTGAAATATTTCTCCAGCATCTTTCTAAAATCTCCCAGAAACCGCACATTATCAAGATTTTTATCACTATCCCAGTAAGGAAGATCTACCATACGTTTATCCAGCGCTATATCCAGGTTTTTAAGCGACTCCGCAGGTTGTTTACCTACGCTGTAGGCTGCACCCAGGTTATAATATCCCCAATAATCATTTGGCAGCAGGGCTATCTGGTTTTTAAACATAGCAATGGCTTCTGTTGATTTTTTCTGATTAAGCAAACTATAACCAAGCCGTTCAATAGTTTCTTTATCTGTTTTATTAAGTTGATAAGCTTTATTGTAATAAATTTCTGCCTGATCGTATTGCTTTAACTGTACGAAATACACATCGGCCGTGTTTTTATAACCACTCCATTCGTTTGGCAAGCCACTGTTGTATTTTTTAAATGCTTCAATGGCTTCGTTGCTTTTATTCTGCGTCATATAAATAGCACCCAGGTTAAAATACACGTTTACATTATTGGGTTGCAACTGAATTACTTTCTGGTAATCAGCCAAAGCACCCTTCACATCTTTCTGTGCATATTTTGCATTACCCCTGTTTAAAACAGCTACTGCATTATCAGGTTCATATTGTATGGCTTTATCATAAAATGCAATAGCTTCTGCATAATTATGCTGGTTGCTTTTTATGGAACCACGGCCCAGATAACCATCTGCATCATCAGCTTTCAGTTCAATACATTTTGCAAAGTCCTTATCGGCGGCTTCATAATTTTTTATAACCGTGTATAAATTTGCCCGGTTTTTATACGCCAGAAAATAATCAGGATCATTTTTTATAGCAGCATTAAAATCATTCAACGCAGCCGCACTGTTATTTTGCTTGTAATAAACCATACCGCGATCGTTATAGGCATTGCTGTATGTTGGCTTTAGGGCAATGGCTTGGGTATGATCTGCAATGGCACCAGCGTAATCCTTCAATGCGTATTTTGCAAGGCCGCGGTTGTGCAGGGCCTTTTCGTTTTTGGCATCCAGCGCAACGGCTTTGTTAAAATCTGCCAGGGCGCCTGGGTAATCTTTGGCCTTGTACTTAACCAGCCCCTGGTTATTCATTTCGATAGAAGTTTGCGCTGTGGCGGGTTTGTAATAAAATAAAAAGCAAGTCAATGCGAGTAAAACCAATTTATACTTCATAGTTTGTTTTTTTCAGTGTTTAAAATCAGGGCATCCTTCAGTTACGATGAAACCTCCTTCAGATGCTATCACAAACAACGTTCCACAAAATTAACACCTATCAGTTAAGAAATATCAAAACAGTTTTTTACAAAACCGGTATCTTTAACAGATTCAAATAAATAAATGAAAAATGACTATATTATTCCTGCACAAACCCGTATTGGTCATGTACATTTAAAAGTGGCCGATATAAACCGCTCCCTTGCCTTTTATTGCGGTTTGCTGGGCTTTGAATTAACTATTATGTATGGCGACAGCGCCGCTTTTATTTCAGCAGGTGGTTACCATCATCATATTGGCCTGAACACCTGGTACAGCAAGGATGCGCCCCCGGCCCCGGAGCATTCTGTTGGTTTATTTCATACGGCCATTGTTTACCCAACCCGTAAAGACCTGGCATTTATTTACCAAAGGCTGATGCAGGAAAATTATCCATTAACCGGCGCATCCGATCATGGTGTTTCGGAGGCATTGTATTTGAACGATCCGGATGAAAACGGCGTTGAATTGTATTGGGACAGACCGAAAGATCTATGGCCGCAAAAACCTGATGGCAGCCTGGAAATGTTTACCCGTGCGCTGGACCTTAGTGACCTGCTACAGGAACTTATGTAATATTTTTATAGATAAATGCTGAAATATTTACCCATATTATCTTGCCTGCTGATGCCTGTAATTGTATGTGCACAAAAGAACCCTACACAACAACAGCTTGAAAAAGGAAAAGCACTTGCAAAAAATTGTATTGATTGCCATGCATCACCAGGTGCAACCCTGGCCGACCCCCTGCGGGGAATAAGAAAAATAAGAACGGCCAATTATATTTACAGTCTGCTGAAAAATCCTATGCCGTTTGCAGATGAAAACAAGACAGCAAAAAAGGCATTTGCAAAACGTGGTTTACAAATGCCTCCTTTCCCCGATCTGTCTAAAGCGGACATAAAAGCTATACTTGATTATTTCGATAGCCTGACAACCGATAAAACAAACAATAAAAACTAAATGAATATTAAATACGCAACCGGCGCCGAAGACCTGAGCAGGTGTTTTGAAGTAATGAAAGAACTGAGACCTCATCATAACCTGGAAAGCTTTCTTACGGGCATGGATGCCATGCAAAAAGAAGGCTATCATTTATTGTATCTGCAAGATGAAGGACGCATGGTTTCCGTTGCAGGCTTTCGTTTTACCACCACATTATACGATGGCCTCATTATTGACTTTGATGATTTTGTTACCCTGGCCGATGGCCGCAGCAAAGGTTATGGTGCCATGGTTTTTGATTACCTGGTAAAGCTTGCAAAAGAAAAAGGCATCAAAGCCATTCACTTAAACTCAAACCACCAGCGTTTTGATGCACATCGTTTTTACCTGAATAAAAAAATGAAGATCATGGCGCATCATTTCAGGCTTGAAGTATAAATTATGGCAGCGAATGCTAAAATAAAATCCATCTTACAACTATACGATGCCATACCAGCGCATCAGCGTATTATGGTAGATGTGTTAAGAGCCATTGTTGCCGAAAAGTTTCCGGCTTACTGCAAAGAAAAAATATCGTACCAGGTTCCGTTTTTTTATGGGCATAAAGGCATCTGCATCATCTGGCCTGCAGCCATACCCCGTGGAGGAATTAAAGAAGGTGTGTTGTTTGGTTTTTGGTATGGCAATAAACTTACCGATGCAGATAATTATTTAACACATGGTAGCAACAAACAGATTTTTTATAAAATTTATAATGATGTTGAAGAGATAAATGTAAAAGCTGTTGTTAAGCTTTTGAAGGAAGCGGTTAA
>JBBQLS010000062.1:0-18742 GCA_038328115.1 Chitinophagales bacterium | reverse complement strand
GCTGGTAATGAAAACCACCAAGGCCAGCAAAGACAGCAACAGCATTGCTTTGGTGTTACTCTACAATCTTTCTGCTGATAAAACCGACACCATCATGCGTAGCCTTAATGAAGCAAAAAATTTCAGCTTTGATGAAGAAGGTGCTCAGCTTGCATTTGTGGTTGAGCGTGACAGCAGTACAAAATCCTTACAGAAATTTTATAAGCTGTGGTATTACGGCAGCGGACAGGATAGTGCAAAATTAGTTGCAGAAAAAAATACGGTAGGCATGCAGCTTGGGTTTACCATCAGCGAAAATGGCGCAGTAAAATTCAGCAGGGATGGAAAGAAATTATTCTTTAGCACTGCACCCATCACGCCGGCAAAAGATACAACGCTTGTTGATTTTGAATTGGCACGATTAGATGTATGGCATTACAACGATGATTACCTGCAACCTCAGCAGCTTAAAAATTTAAGCAACGAACTGAAACGCAGTTATATGGCTGTGATGAAACCCGGCGATACTAAAGTAGTTCAACTGGGTGCAGACGATGCTGAGAACATTACCCTGGTTGATGAAGGCAATGCCGATTGGGTTTTGGCCGAAAGTAGCAAGGGCGGCCGCATTGCAGCGCAGTGGGAGGGAAGGACTAAAACAACAGCTTATGCCATCAGCACTGCAGATGGTTCACGGCGTTTAATAAAAGCTGCTTCACTGGCTAATTTTGAAGCTTCGCCGGGCGGTAAATATGTGTATTGGTACGAACCTGATACAAAAAATTATTTTACCTGGAACAGTACAACCGGTATCCTCAAAAACATCAGTGATAAAATTAAAGAACCATTGTATGATGTGGAGAATGATGTGCCTGATTATCCCGCTCAGGCTGGCTTTACCGGCTGGACAGCCAATGACCTGTATATGCTTATTAACGACGTGTACGATATCTGGCAAACAGATCCTGATGGAGTACAACCGCCCAAAAACATAACTAATGGGTTTGGAAAAAAGAATAAAACCGAATTTAATTACGTAAACCTCGACAAGGAAAAACGTTTTATAAATGCTGATGAAAATATTTTACTGCGTTCGCAGGATAAGACAAGCAAATACGGGGGCTTCTACAACAAAAAAATAAATGAAACCGGCGACCCGGTATTACTTACAGATGGTCCTTACAGTTTTACCAACCCCGTAAAGGCCAAAGCAGCCGAACAATATATCGTGCAACGCTCCAACATCGGCAAAAGTGAAATGTACAGCTCTGGCAATTTAAAAAACCTTATGCAGTTAACTGATATTGCGGCCCAACAAAAAGATTATAACTGGCTTACTGCAGAACTGGTTAAATGGAAAATGTTTGATGGCAAAATGAGTGAAGGTATTTTGTACAAACCAGAAAATTTTGATCCGAAGAAAAAATATCCGGTCATCTTTTATTTTTACGAAAGGGATGCTGATGGATTATACAATTACCGTGGTCCGGCACCCAGCGCATCTACTGTTAACGTTCCGTGGTTTGTAAGTAATGAGTATTTAATTTTTGATCCCAATATTTATTATAAAGACGGCGAGCCCGGCAACAGTGCTTACAACAGTGTGGTAAGTGCTGCAAGATATTTATCTAAAATGCCGTGGGTTGATAGCACCCGGATGGCCATCCAGGGACAAAGCTGGGGTGGTTACCAGGTTAGTTATCTGGTTACCAAAACAACTATTTTTCGTGCTGCTTGGGCTGGTGCACCGGTTGCAAATATGACGAGTGCTTATGGCGGCATACGCTGGGGAAGTGGCCTTAACCGCCAGTTCCAGTACGAGCATACACAGAGCCGTATTGGCGCAACACTTTGGCAACGGCCCGATCTGTATCTAAAAAATTCTCCTTTATTTGCTGCCGATAAAATCACCACACCCTTGGTAATTATGCACAACGATGCAGATGGTTCTGTTCCCTGGTATCAGGGCATTGAATTTTTTACCGCCTTGCGTCGCTTAAATAAAAAAGTGTGGTTGCTGGAATATAATGGCGAAGATCATAACCTGGTAGAACGTAAGAACCGTAAAGATCTTTCAATAAGGCTTGGGCAGTTTTTTGATTATTATTTAAAAGACGCCAAACCAGCCAAATGGATAAAAGATGGTTTACCTGCAACAGAAAAAGGACGGGATTGGGGATTGGGAATGGAGTAGGGATTCGCCTGGTGGCGAATTCAATTGAACACAGCAAGTACACGCTAACAGGCCTGTACCTACAAAAACTGAAAATGTTCTTACAAAAAAGACAATTGATATTAGTGTGCTGCAGTATAGCGGTTGCAGCTTATTGGGCAAGCACATTGTTCATAAAAAATGTGTATCATTTTGCATTGGTTGGTGCTGTGTATGAAATATTATGGTTACCCATGCTGGCTTCGCTTGTTGCCCTGCCAGTACTGGCATTTGTTTTTTGGACAAAAGAACGGTTCAGTATTAAATTAGTTTATCCCTTCATTATAATATTAATAATTGCGCTGGTTTTGATGCTGATTTTTTTAAAATGAAACCAGGATATTTTACGCTGATTTTTTTTACGCTGTTTGTAAAATGAATGTAAAAACAAGTCTGCCACTACATTCAATACGTTAACAGGAATTGTTCCTATATTTAGGGTTCAATAAAATCTATTTTTTAACCAATCTGTATTATGCGTAAACTTATCTCTGTAGTTATCCTTTGTACTTTTTTTTCAATTTCTTACGGCCAATCAAAAATGTACACCACACGTGACAGTATAAACATGTTTTGCGATAAAGTGATGCAGACCATAGTAGATGGTAAATTTTCTGCTGCCATACAAATGTTCAGGCAAAGATCTGTAATGGATGCCAGCGTAATAGATAAAGTAGACAAAACACTGAATGACCAGATGCCGGGTATATTACCGTATTATGGAAAAATTTTAAGCTACGAACTGCTGGAGGAAAAATTACTGAAGAATGCCCTGGCACGTAAAAGATATATACTTAAGTTTGAAAATTATTTTTTGACTTTTGACTTTGTGCTGTATAACAACGGCACCGGCTGGACGGTATCTAATTTTTATTATAAAGACGAAACCAAAGAACTTTTTTAAAAGCAAACATACATGAAACTGATTTTTCCTTTAATAGTTATTTTATTTGCAGCATTATTTACTGATTGCTCCAAATCAAGCGGTCCTTTACAACATATTAACTGCGACAGCCTGGTTACTGATACTGTGGGTAGTGGCGATAACGGACGCATATTTATGCCCAATGCCTTTAGTCCCAATGGCGATGGTTTAAATGAAGTATGCCGCCCCATCACCCAAAACATAGACTCTATACAATTTACCGTGTACGATGAATACAACCGGGTATTATTTACTACAAACCAGTTGGGGCAGAGCTATTTGCCATTACCTGGCGGTAATGACGTAAAAAAATACTATTATAAAATTCAAACTACTACATTGGGGCATAAAAAAATAGGGCTCTGTGGCGAAGTGTACAGTTTAACCTGTTTTACCCCCAATCCACCAAAGAGTTATTATTATTTTGAAGACATGTTTACAGGCAATGGATTTACCGGACCAACTGCCGAAACATTGGCAACCTGCCGTTAAAATGTATAAGGTCAATTAGTTGAAAATGAAAATACAGGTTGATAAAACCATCAGTTTGGAAATGCTGGAAGAGATTCATGCAGCATCTCTATTGAATCTTGTAAACGCCAATCGCCTCTATTTAAGAGAATGGCTCCCGTGGGTAGATTATATGCTTATCGTTGAAAATTCAAAAAATTATATCAACGATTGCAAAAGGCGTGCATCTGAAAAATCAGATTTCAGTTTCGGCATTATCATCAATAAAGATATTGTTGGCCGTATCGGTCTGCATCATGTCAACTACCAAAACCGCATTGCTGAAATTGGTTACTGGCTTGCTGATGGTATGCAGGGCAG
This sequence comes from Chitinophagales bacterium, assembly GCA_038328115.1. Taxonomy (GTDB): domain Bacteria; phylum Bacteroidota; class Bacteroidia; order Chitinophagales; family Chitinophagaceae; genus Ferruginibacter. The sequence goes on along the minus strand of JBBQLS010000062.1, from coordinate 14,795 downwards.
CGGTATAATGAACAGGTGCTGCAAAGCCATCATCAATCATGCGTTTAAAGAACTGGGAATAAACCGTATTGAAATTAAATGCGGTACAGGCAATACCAGGAGCCTGGCCATTCCAGAAAAACTGCAATTTAAACAAGAGGGTATTTTAAGACAGGCAGAACTGCTGAATGGCAAATTCATTGACCTGTATCTTTATGCAATGCTAAAAGAAGAATGGCAAGGCTAAAACCAACTTGATAACAATGCTTGTGTTATTGAAAAAAAATGGGCTCACCCAATAGCTATCGGGAGTAAATGCCGGTTGAACCAACTACAAAATACAATCGGTATAATTTATTGTTTAGTACGGTATTTTAACCTCTATTTTACAACCTTTACCCACACTGCTTTTTATGGTCACTTTGCCATTAAAACATTCTGCCCGGTAAATTATGTTCGACAGGCCGATGCCTTTTCTTTTAAGTTTAGTGTTGAATCCTTTGCCATCATCTACTACGGTAACTAAAATAAAGCTTCCCTTTGAAATGATAATGACCTGTACATTTGTTGCTTCGGCATATTTTTCCGCATTGTTCAAAAGCTCCTGTATTATCCGGTAAATATTCAGTTTTAAATCTTCGGGTATCAGGTTATTGGCAAGGGTATATGCCAAGCTTGTCTGCACAGTTGTACTTTCGCTTAAATTGGTAAGCAGATCCTGCACCAGTTCATTTAGCCTGAAACTTTTTTGCGGAGGCACTAATTTGTGGCAAAGCTTGCGTATCTCGTCAATTGAAAGGTCTATCAATTCAGTTGGGTATTTTATCAATGCTTTTACCTTTTCATTTTTTTTGGCAGCACTGCTCAGGTACATTTTAGTACCTGCCAGTATCTGGTTTACATTGTCATGCAGTTCCTGGCCAATATAATTTCTTTCTTTTTCCTGGCCTTTTAACACCGCCCTGGCAATTTTCTTCTGTTCCAGTTGTATTTGCGCCTGTATTTTCTTTTCCAGTAATTGTAAGGTTTCCTCCGCTTTCTTACGTTCTGTTATATCCTGTAAAATGCCAAAGACCCTGAATGGTTTGCCCGCTGCGTCACAGTCGAACCGCCATTCAATATGGCCATATCTTTTTTCGTTGTCTTTAAGTTTAAAGCGAAAGTCAATTTTGGAATCTGTACAATGCTGCAGGGCATCTGCAATTATTTTTTTTGAAGTTCCGCTGTCATCGGCATCCATAAAAGATAAAAAAAGTTCTATAGAGGGTTTTGTCTCAGCCTTGTTTAATCCAAATATACTGTACAGTTCATCCGACCAGGTATGTATGTTCTGCACCAGATCAATTTCCCAATTGCTGATATGGGCGACAGCCTGCGCTTCCTTCAGTCTTAATTCACTTTCAATCAGTTCTTTTTCTGCTTTTTTTCTTTTGGTAATATCCTGCCTTATGGACAGGTACTGATAAGGTTTTCCGTTTTCATTTAAAAAGGGAACAATGTGAGTATCTACCCAGTAAATACTGCCATCTTTTGCCTTATTGCGTAATTCTCCCTGCCAGCTTTTACCATTGGCAATGGTGGTCCACAAATCTTTCATAAAATCGGTAGAATGGTATCCAGAGTTAATGATACGATGATCCTGCCCGATCAATTCATGTAATTTATATTTAGAGATGGTACAGAAATTTTTATTGGCGTAAACTATAATTCCCTTTTGATCGGTAATGGCCACAATGGCAGATTGATCCAGTGCGTATTTATAATCGGTTATTTCCTTTAACGTGCGCTTTTGCAGCAAGGCTGCGGTTATAGCTGCGGGCAGCCTGGCCATCCTGTCTTTTAAAATATAATCATCGGCTCCTTTTTTAATGATTTCTGCAGCAAATTCTTCGGATACTGCACCGGTAACCATGATGAATGGAATGTCTGGTAATTTCTGCCGGGCAATGACCAGTGCATCTGCCGAATTGAATTGCGGAATAGAATGATCGGAAAGAATCACTTCCGGAAAGAAATTATCGAGTGCTTTTAAAAAATGACCTTTGTCTTTGGCCAGGTAAAATTCGCAATCCATCTTTTCTTTTTTCAACAGGCGCTGAATGATCTCGGCATCTTCCGGGCTGTCCTCCAACATTAATATTTTTAGAGGTGTGTTCATAACATTTTTTTTAAGCGGGTGGTTGATTTAGCAGCAGCCAGTAAAATCCCAGGTTTTTTATGGCTTCGGCAAAACCTTCAAAATTTACAGGCTTAACAATATAACTGTTGGCACCCAGGCCATAACATTTTTGAATATCCGGATCTTCTTTGGAAGAGGTTAGCATGACTACCGGAATTTTTCTGGTTCGTGAGTCAGCTTTTATTTTTTCCAGCACTTCTATGCCGTTTATTTTGGGCATTTGTATATCGAGTAATATCAGTTTTGGCGGGTAATCTATGTTACGTTCACTGTATTTTCCAGTGGCAAAAACAAAAGCCAATGCTTCTTCTCCGTCAGTAACATGTACCAGGTTATTGGCCATGTTTTGCTTTTTTAAATGCCTGATGGTAAGCTCAGCATCGTTAATGTTATCTTCTACTAAAAGTATATCAACGGAATTTTGAATCATATAATTAAATTTAGGGTTAATTTATTTAACTATTAATTTCATTGGGCAGCGAAAAATAAAAACAGGCACCTTTACCGGGTTCTCCGGTGGCCCAGGTTTTACCGCCATGCCTGGTTACAATCCTGTTAACTATGGCCAGACCAACGCCCGTACCTTCAAATTCAGTTGCACTGTGCAGGCGCTGAAATACCTTAAACAGTTTATCGCTGTATTTTTCATCAAAGCCAACGCCATTATCTTTTACAAAGAATATGGTTTCATTTACGGCAGGTACCGTTCCTATTTCAATTTCGGGCTGCTGCTGTTTGCAGGAATATTTTACCGCATTGGAAATAAGATTTACCCAAACCTGCCTGATGGTATTGGGATCTGCTTTTACCTGCGGCAGGGCCGCAATTGCCCAGTTTACCTGGCCGTTGCAGTTTTTTACATCTGCTTCTGCAATTACCTCTTTTACTAGCTGACTGGTATCCACGTTTATTTTTACAATTTGCTGCCGGCCAAGCCGTGAAAAACTAAGCAGGTCGTCTATCAGGTTCCCCATTTTGAGGGTATTGTTTTTTATAACCCCTGTAATGCGCCTGGCTTCTTCATCCAGTTTACCCGCATAATCTTCCTCCAGTATATTGGTAAAACCAATAATGCCCCGCAAGGGTGCCCGCAGATCGTGAGAGATGGAATAAGAAAATGCTTCCAGTTCTTCATTTGATTTTGTAAGTGCCTCTTCAGCAATTCTTCTTTCTGTAATGTCACGGGCAATACAATACAGTTTTCCGGTAAGGGGATTGGGTGTGGCATTCCAGTCGAACCAGCGGTAACCGCCGTCGGCTTTGCGATACCTGTTAATAAAATGTATAACATCAGCACCGGCTTTTAATTTTTCATAAGCTTGCATTGTTTTCTCAATATCGTCTGTATGAATAAAATCAATAAATGGTTTATCAGCAAGTTCGTTTGCCGAATAGCCAAGTACCTTATTAAAACTTGCATTCACAATTTCAAAATGCCCGGCTGTATTGGCAATGCACGAAAAATCGTTGCTGTTATTAAAAAAGTGTTCAAATTCTTTCAGTCTTTCCTCTGCTTTTTTTCGTGGGGAAATATCCCTCACCAAAGTAAGGTAGCCTGTAATTTTGCCATTGTCGTCTCTCAGATTAGATGCGGTTATCAATACATTAACCGCCCGGCCCGACTTTGTATGATAAATAGCTTCACCATGCCAGTAATTTTTTTCTTCTAATAATTTAAGGATTGTTTCTCTTTCCATACCCAGGTAATTACCTTGTAAAATTTCGGGTATTGGTTTTCCAATCACTTCTTCGCTTTTCCATTCAAGCAATAATTCGGCAGCCTTATTCCACCGGGTAATTTTTGAATCGTTATCGATAGAAATTACTGGATCCTGTATATTATTGGCAATGGTAGCCGAAAAGCTGGCCTGTTCCAGAATTTCGGCCAATTTATTTTTTGCCTGTAGTAATTCATCTGTTCTGGCCAGTACCTTTTGTTCCAGTTCGGCATTCAACCGTATGATCTCCTCTTCTGCTTTTTTTTGGCGGGAAATATTCCGTACAATTTTAGAGGCACCCGTTATGTTGCCATTGGCATCTTTCAGTGGCGAAATGGTAAGCGACACCTGGATCAGCGTACCGTCTTTTCGCAATCTTTCGGTTTCGTAATGGTCAATAACTTCTCCTGCCCGTATTTTTTCCATTATTTCTTACTCCTGGCTCCAGTAGTAAGTAGGGATGAGCATGCTGATGTGCTGACCCACAATTTCGGCAGCACTGTACCCAAAAATTTCTGCTGCTGCCTGGTTCCAGCTGGTTATTACTCCGCCAAGTGTTTTACTTACAATGGCATCATGCGAATAATTTACAATAGATGCACATAAGGTCTGTAATTCCTCCAGGTTTTTACGTTCTGTAATATCGGCCCCGATGGCAATGTACTGGTACGGTTTACCAACGTCGTTTAAAAAAGGAATGATGGAGGTATCAACCCAGTAATAGCTGCCGTCTTTGGCCCTGTTTTTTAATTCACCCTTCCATATTTTACCGCTGGCAATGGTTTCCCAGATGTTTTCAATGTATGCTTTATCATGATAGCCGGAATTGATGATTCGGTGATCGTGTCCAAGCATTTCATCACTGCTGTACTTTGATATTTTACAGAAATTTTCATTTACGTGATTGATGATATCCTGGTGATCGGTAATGGACACTATCGATGATTTATCAAGCGCAAACCTGTAGTCGCTCAGGTTCGGTAAGCTTTGCAAAAGGGCCTGTTCTGCTTTTTTATTTTCGTTAACTGCTTTACAAAAAATGGTAAGGCCATTGCCGGTAGGATGTACTTTTACCGAAAACCAGGTACCCATGGGGGCATAGTAGTCTTCCATTTCCACAACTTTCCCGGTTTGCATGGCTTCGTGACATTTATCCCAGAAGATGGTGCCCTTCACTTCGGGGTGTACATCCCGTAAGGTTTTGCCCGGTGAATCTCTTTTACTTAGGGGAGGTGTAGCCATTACGGTATCATTTAAAAAGCTATAAAGTCAGTTAGTAACTACCCAAACCGCCGAATCGGTAATGGGTTTAAAATCAGTCTCCGGTTGTTTCTCGTTTCTTTTGCCCATGCCAGCAGCTTAAGCAGGCCGTATGCTAGACACATCATCAACAAACCTGCCAGATTAAATTCACTTATTTTTTTTCTTACGGTATCATTGCACCGGAACTTACCGGACAGGTATGCATTTACTTTTAGCGGGGGGATTGTTACTTGTTCGTACAATTAGCCACCACATGCTTTCCAGACGTGTTAGAGTTAACCCAGTTCTTTTGTTCAAAGGTACTGTTAATATGCCTGCTTTTGCTGGTATTTATATCCCGTACTGAGCCCTCTTTGCTGACATGGGTGCCTGCTAATATTTTACACGGGCACCATCTTTTAATGGTTGGGGCGTGTTAGCTTTTATTCTTAAAATTTTATAACTGTCAGTTAATTTTAAAAGAGGTCCAGCTACCTGCATCCCCTTATGAGCAAAAATTTCCCCAATAGCTGTGGCAGTTGGTTTACGATTTAATGCGGCCGGGTAATAAAAAACTCTGAATTTTATAACGGGTTAAAAAATAACGGCAGCATAAGCAGGGTTGGGGTAGGTACCGTCCTGTATGTCAGCGGACAAAACTGCGGCAGAGGCTCGCCTGCAAAACGGGCGGTATATTGGATGGGGGTGTGCCAGAATTTTTTTTACACAGTTCATGTTGGTGGCTGTTGTTTTCACTGTGTCCTTTAAATATTACCTACTCAATTAAATCAAATGTTTTCAAAACATTCCATCGCCCACCATTAACCTGTTCAATAAGAGAAATTGTTTTAAAATTTAATTGTGCAGGCAGGTTTGTTTTTTCTATGGTTTCAAAAATCTTGTCGGTACAAGTTGAATTTCTTGGGTGCATTAAAGTTATATGTGGCTCTTGTCGTCTGGGGTTGTTAACCAAGCCTTTTAATATTTTTTGCCTAAGTTCCTGAAACTCCTCATTTTCAGTTGCCGTTGGTAGTAAAACTCCTTTACTATCCTCAAACCTTACTACATGCCCAAATTTTATGCTTATTGTTTTTTGTACAAGTTGTGCCAGGTTATACAGTACTTTATCAATGTCTGCAATTTCGTCTTCTCTGCATAATGTAACGTGGCTATCTATCAGTTCGCTTTGAATAGCATTAAACTTGCTACGAACATCTTCAATATCCTTAGCATCTTTTCTTTGAACAAATAATGTTAGTTGTCTTCGTGTATGGTTGGTCACTTTTTAAGTAGTTATAGGTAGAAGTGATGTTTTAGTTTAAGGCCGTTGTACGTTTGTCACCTACGAGCGGGGCATTGTGCTGGCGGGGAAAATAGTATTCCGACCAGTCTGGAACTGAAGCCCAATGTTGATTTTAAAAGTACAAGTTATAAACTACAGTTGAATAGAATTCCTTCCAGCTAAGATGAAGTACAGCAACGATTTGAAGCCGATTGATACAACGTCATGCCACGCTTGCACAAATGTTGGCGGTAGTTTTATTCATTATTAAGTACTGATTGAATTTGTGTAGATAATTCTGGGATTTTATTCTTAAACACATCCCAAACGATAGAATAGTTTACTCCAATGTAATCGTGAATAAGACGGTCTCTCATACCTGCCATATTCTTCCATTGGATTGAACTCCATTTAACTTTAAAGTCTGCGGGGATTTTTTTGTTGCCTCCTCGATGATTTCTAAACTTCTAACTACTGCCCGTTTCAAAGTTTCATCGTCCAAAAAATCTTCTTTTGTTAGGGTTTCTTTTAGGGAAAGCAAATAACTACATTCGTCAGCGATATGTTTCAGAAATTCTATCGGCTCCTTAGACATACAAAACGCTATTTAGAATTTTCGGGCCAATGTATTTGCTCAAACCATTTTTAGTTACAATCTCAATTTTCTCATTTTTAAAAAGATTCTCGAAAATATCGCACACAGCCATATAGTTGTCGAAATTCTCTTTTTCAGGTTCAAAGTCTATCAACAAATCAATGTCGCTTTTAGCAGATTGTTCATTACGCAGATAAGAGCCAAATAGTCCAATATCAGAAACGCCATATTTTGACAACTCAAATTTGTTTGCCTTTAATATATTCAATATGTTTTCTTTTGTTGTCATTTGATAGGTATATACCAAAGATAAGTTTCTTTGTGGATTTTGAACTGCCGGCAAAAATTACCGCCAACGTTTGTGTTAAGGCAACTTGTATAAAACAGCATTGATTTTGAACAAAATTTTATACAAATATCATTACGCCTATGTTATTTATTAAACCTAATAACACAAAAAAAAGCCCCGAAAAAACTCCGGGGCATCATTAAGCAATTAGTGTTGGCTACCATTTTACGCCTACGGTGGCAATCACATTTCCTCTTTGTTGTTTTAACTCCGCATAAGTATTTGCCCTATCCTGCAACCGGTACGGAAAGTTTACATCTTTGCTAATGGCATATACATAAGTAAGGTCAACAAAAAAACCTTTATTGCGGTAACCCAGGCCGCCGCTTAGTAGCATGCGGTTTGCTTTAAGTTCTTTGTCTTTATAGGGGTTGCCGTAATATGCAAAGCCAAGCCTTGCCATAATAATTTTAAATTTCAACTCACCACCAAGTCTAAAGTTAAAATTGCCTTTGTAATCGCTTTTTACTACGTTGTTCAGTGCTTTGTAATATATTTTTTCTTCGGGGGTTACGGTTTCGTTATCGCTGCTGAAACGGCTGCCGCGGTGCTGCACATATTCAATATCGGCAGTAATAAATCCTTTTTGGCGGGTAACATCTTTTACTTCTCTAAAAACATAAGAGCCGCTAATAATTACTTTAAACGGGGTGCTTTGTATATACTTTGCTTCGCCGGGTTTGCCATTGGTAAAGTACTGTGAACTTACACTGAATTTATCAACCGGGTTTTCAACTTCTGTGGTTAAGTAAGTAGTGTGTGTATCGGTTAAAAACATCCAGGTAGGTGTATGTATGGCCAGTCCAAGTCGTATATAATCCCGTGGGCGGTAAATGATTCCGATCTTTCCATTAAAACCAATGCCCTGTGTTTTAAATTCATCAGTATATTCAAATTCCTTAAAATAATTGGAAGTATTGTTTGAGGTATCTGATTCTTTAAAAACAGTATTGCTTGTATAACTAACCAATGGTATGCCGATGGTGCCACCGATAAACCATTTGTCTTTGCTGTTGTGGGCAAAACCAATGGCCAGTTCCGACATAGCACCCGTTGTTTTTTTAATCATCTCCTGCTGCAGGGCCTGACCTGCATCCAGTATATATTCGGGAGCACCTTTTACCTGTTTAATACCATTGATAGTAACCGTATCAATCAGGTAAGTATATAATGCCGGTGCAGATGTGTATGGGAAAGGTGTTTCGGAGCTTAATGCCTGATCAAGGGTTTTGCCACTCTTTGCAAATTCTTCGGCAAACTGTTCGCTGAAAGAACTGTAATTATTCAGCCCTTTATAATGCACTTCGTTATTAAAATTGGCGGTTTGAGTAATGGCAATACTGAAAGCATTGCTACTTTTTGAATTGTTACCATTGTTGTGGCCAAAAACCCAGCCGCTGGTGCCAAAGCCAATATTGTTTTTTGTATTCTTAAAATCGGTACCCCTGAATGCAGCCTTGTTATTATTTAAAAAGAAACCAGGTGTAATTACAAATTCGTTTGTCTTATAAAACCCAAGCCCGGCGGGGTTTACAAAGGTTGCATTAATATCTCCACCCAGTGAGCCCATAGCACCGCCAATGGCCATATTGCGTGCCGTACCGCTTTGCGGATAAAAAGAATACCGGATGGCATCTTCGGGAACCTGGGCATAAATAATGGTGCTTATAAATAAAGAAGAAAGGAGTAAATATTTTTTCATGAAATAGCTTTTGTTAAATAGAATTATTTTTCAAACTATTATCCTGGTTGGTCTTCGCTCTCCCTCTCCCTTGGAGAGGAGATAGGGGTGAGGTCAACCACCCCTTGCCGGCCTGCTTGAAGAAGAACTTGATCCACTACTGCTGCTTCCTGAAGAAGGGCTGCTGCTGCTTGAAGAAGGCGAGTACGTTCTTGTATTGTTTGAAGAAGGCGTACCTGACGTTGGTTCAAGGGTTTGCCTTAGTAGATTTCCTACACGGCTGCCGCTTCTGTTGCTGTTATTATATTGCGAAGTTGAATTGGACATATTTAATGTGCCGTTGGTTTTACCCGTTGCCACCCTGGTGTTATAACCGTTGTATGCATTCAGGTTTACCATGCGGGGCGTACTGTTAGCGGGTACTTTGTAAGTTGGGTTTATCGTGTAAATAGCCCATGGATAATAATATGGGTTGTAATAATAGCCCGTATTCTTACAATTGCAATAGCAATAATTGTACGGGCTGTTGTCGTACTCATAATCATTTCTGAAATCTCTCCAGCGGCGGTCACGTATGCCCATGGTAATTTCGTAATCGGTATTGGTTTTTTCATAACGTTGCTCTTCACGCTTTGTTTCTTTTCTTTCCGCAACAATCTTTACCGGAGAATAATATACATCATCCGGTGTTTGCCCGGTTTTATAGGCAGTACTGCAACTGCTGAAAGCCGCTACAGATAAGACAAAAAGTAAAATTTTTGATTGCATGGCGATTTGTTTAAAGCATTTAAAATTGAAGTTACTACTTTTGTGCAGTTCATAAGTGGTTTGTGCAACTGCTTAACACATAACATCAGACAATAAAGTTAAACCGTATGATGTTAAAACAGTGCTAAAAGAAAACATGGGTAAGATGAGGTAACATGGTCTGACGACCTCGTCTGACCATGTTACCTCATCGGCATAAAACAAAAAATTAAATGAGTAAAGAATTAACATCAAGAGCAGAAGATTATTCGCAATGGTACAACGACCTGGTAATTAAAGGTGGACTGGCAGATCATTCGGCTGTAAAAGGCTGTATGGTTATTAAGCCTTATGGCTTTGCCCTTTGGGAAAACATGCGTGACCAGTTAGATAAAAGGTTTAAAGAAACGGGCCATGTAAATGCTTACTTCCCTTTATTTATACCCAAAAGTTTTTTAAGTAAAGAAGCCGCCCATGTGGAAGGCTTTGCTAAGGAATGTGCCGTAGTAACACATTACCGGCTGATGAACGATCCCAACGGTAAAGGAATTATTGTTGACCCGGATGCTAAACTGGAGGAAGAACTCATCATTCGTCCCACATCTGAAACGATTATCTGGAACACGTATAAGGATTGGATACAATCATATCGCGATCTTCCGTTATTAATAAACCAATGGGCCAATGTAGTGCGTTGGGAAATGCGTACCCGTTTGTTTTTGCGCACTGCCGAGTTTCTTTGGCAGGAAGGCCATACTGCACATGCAACCAAAGAAGAGGCGATTATTGAAGCCGAAAAAATGCTGGATGTATATGCCGAGTTTGTAGAAGAGTTTATGGCTGTACCGGTTATTAAAGGTGTTAAAACTGCCAGCGAACGTTTTGCTGGCGCTGTTGATACTTATTGCATTGAAGCGCTGATGCAGGATGGCAAGGCATTACAGGCTGGTACTTCGCATTTTCTGGGGCAAAATTTTGCTAAGGCATTTGAAGTTCAGTTTTTAAATAAAGAAAATAAGCAGGAATATGTTTGGGCTACATCATGGGGTGTTTCAACCAGGCTGATTGGTGCGTTAATTATGGCGCATAGCGATGACCAGGGATTGATACTGCCACCAAAAATTGCACCTTTTCAGGTGGTGATTGTGCCCATATATAAAGGCGAAGAAAGTAAAGCACCCATTGATGCTAAAGTGAATGCAATAATGACGGCATTAAAAGCATTGGGAATTCGTGTTAAGTACGATAACAATGATAACAGCCGCCCCGGCTGGAAGTTTGCGCAATACGAATTACAGGGTGTTCCTGTAAGACTTGCTATGGGCCTGCGTGATATGGAAAACAATGTGGTGGAAATTGCCCGCCGCGATACTAAAGAGAAAAGCAGTGTATCTATGGATGGCATTGCGGATACCGTTACAAAACTGCTGGAAGAAATTCAACAGAACATGTACAACAAGGCACTTGCTTTTAGAAATGAAAATATAACTGCTGTTGATAACTGGGATGATTTTGTAAAAGTGCTGGATGAAAAAGCGGGGTTTATATCGGCACATTGGGATGGCACTGCAGAGACTGAAGAAAAAATAAAAGAGCAAACCAAAGCAACGATTCGCTGCATACCAATGAACAATAAGCAGGAGGAAGGCAAATGTGTTTTAACCGGAAACCCGAGTACGCAGCGGGTTTTGTTTGCCAGAGCATATTGAGGAATTGGTAATTTGTAATTGGTGATCAGGCTCGGAACTCATAGCTTATAACTCATAGCTTTTATATGCTAAATATTATTCACTGGCTGCAAGCACACCAGTTGCCTTGTATGTTTAAGTCTGTTACCCATATAGATTGCCCTGGCTGTGGGTTTCAACGAAGTTTTATAATGCTGTTGCAGGGACATATTTCTGAAAGTTTTTTTATGTATCCTGCTCTGATACCTATCTTCTTGCTTTTTAGCTTCTTACTTCTGCATGTTATATTTAAAATACGGAGCGGCGCAACCATTTTAAAATTTGCCTATATTTTTTGTGCTGGTATAATTATGGTAAGTTATATTTACAGATTATTAGTTACCAAAACCATCTAACATGACAGATCAACAAAATTTTCTAAGTCCATCTAATCAGCCATCAAACCTGCCAAACGCAACAGCTTCTTTGGTATTGGGTATCATCTCGCTGGTGGGCGCATTGTGCTATGGCATAGTGGGCGTTATTTGCGGCATTATCGGGTTGGTACTTGCCAATAAAGACCGTAAACTTTACCAGGCAGCACCTGAGTTATATTCATCATCCAGTTACAGCACTTTAAATGCCGGGAGAGTCTGCTCGTTAATCGGCCTCATACTTGGCAGTCTGGTTTTGCTGATCATGATATTTTATATTATTTTCTTTGGTGCATTCTTTATGGAAGCCATGCGGCATTCAAAAAGCTATTAATAATTTGTATAGAAAAAGGCTTTCAAAAGGAAAGCCTTTTTCTATACATTCATGTCAGGTAACTGTTATCAAAAATAATATCGAAGGGTTTTATTAGTCAGTTTCATATCAGCATGTAAACCTTCCTGGTGCTGAGTTTCACCGATGCGGGTCTCTATTCCTTAGTTGCCAGGTAATTATAATCGGCCAGCATTTTTTCCAGAAACTGGTTCACCGGCATATCAGATTGTATATGCAGCACTTCTTTTATCTTCATAGAAACCCGGTGGCACATATCGTAGTTGTTTCTTTTATTTGCCTGTGTTAACACCCCTTTAATGGTATTGATGTCGCGGTCGCTAAGCCGCATTACCTCCGGAAACATTACTTTATAACCGGCGTTGTCTATCTGCATAAAAACCGTATCGGCCAGTGTTAATGCCGATTTTGTATTTACTACTACGGTGCCGGCAATCATATCGCCCAGCCGCTGGTTTTTTTTTGAAACTGAAATAATAATCACCACCGCAATGCCCAACATACCGGTAACAAAACAGTAGATAAGTATATTGGCATTTGAAAAAGCGATATAGCCAAAAAAGAACGGCCATTCAAAAAACCGGGTGATCCATCGTAATAAAAACTGGCCAAAAGTAGGTTCGCCACCTTCGAGGCTTATAACCCTTATAGACATCAGCCTTTTACCAAGTGATTGACCATTGAACCATAATTCAGTTAATAGTGAGTATAGCAGCATGGGTAACGAAACAATCAGAATATCCAATCCGGCACTTTCTTCCAGGCTAAATAACAGCCCGCCATACAACACATACTTCATACTGTATAAAAAAATAAGCAACAGTACAAAGTCTATAATATAAGCCAGCAGCCGTTTATGAAATTCGGCAATTTCAAACTCCAGGTCAATATTAAAAGCGGTGCCTATCTGAATGATGCCCATAAACTGCAAATTACAAATTGCCATCAAGAGAACTGGCAAAACATGAATTTTTTTATTAATCAAAAAAGCATGAATTTACAGACTTAATTTAAACCCGTAAACTTTTGTCATGAGGGAAGCGATGTTCATTAAAAAGAATGCCGAAAAATGGAATAAATACCAGCATTCGCCAACCGATAACCCCGATGAAACGGCAGAACGGTTTGTTAATTTGATTGACGACCTGAGTTATGCCAAAACATTTTATCCTAAAAGCAAAGCTACCCGCTGGATAAACGGGATTGCTGCGGGTATCTATCAAAGCATTTACCAGAACAGAAAGGAAAAGTACAGCCGTATTTTCACTTTTTGGAAGTATGAGTTGCCGCTGCTGTTTAAAAAGTACCATCGCATTTTACTATTTACCACCGTGGTGTTTATTTTGTTTGTAGCCATTGGTGTTTTTTCCTCAAAAGAAAATCCTGATTTTGTAAGAGGAGTATTAGGTGATAAATATGTGAATATGACGGAAGAAAATATTGATAAGGGTGATCCCTTTGGTGTTTATAAGGACGGCAACCCTTTTTCTATGTTTGTAATGATTGGCTTTAATAATATTTATGTTGCCTTCCGGGCTTTTATTGGCGGTTTTACGCTGGGTTTGTTTACCATGATGATCATGTGGACAAACGGTGTTATGCTCGGTTCTTTCCAGTATATGTTTTTTGCAAAAGGGCTGGGCATTAAATCGGTGCTGGTAATATGGATACACGGCACACTCGAAATATCAGCCATCGTAATTGCATCCACCGCAGGTTTTATTCTTGCCGCAGGCATTTTATTTCCCGGCACTTATTCGCGGTTTGTTTCATTTAAAAGAAATGCAAAAGATGCCGCAAAAATTTTACTAAGCCTGGTGCCTGTGTTTATTGTAGCCGCTTTTTTTGAAAGTTATGTTACCCATTTAATGAGCCAGACTTACAATAAAGCAGCTAACAGCGGCCTGCCGGTTTGGGCAAGTGTGGTTATTTTAACGGTATCGTTTGTGTTTGTTATCTGGTATTTTGTTATCCTCCCCATACGTTTACATAAGAAAGGTTATTACATTCAACCTGATGGCATCATCAACCGGTTGAAGAAAGAAAATGCGTAAAACAATTTACATATCGGTTTTGATGTTGAGTTTTTTCTTTGCTGCACAGGCACAGAAAAAGATTATTTATGAGGATAGTACTTTATTGCAGAAAGATGACGAAGTAATCAAGTCACCGGTAGAAGATATTGCTGTTGATTCTACAACAGTTCAGGCTCCTGTAGAGGCAACAGCGCAAGAACGGGCAGACACCAGTTTGTACAGGAATGCTCTTGATTTTTCTTACGATTCAGTTAAAAACTGGCGGAGTGAAAAAGACTATGCTTATGCAAAAGACTTAGACAGTCTTTTAAAAAGCTTACAAAAAAAAGAAGCGAAAAAACGACCTCAGCGATCAATGCCCGATACCGGCATATTCAGTGGCCTGTTTGGTTCGGGCTTCCTGCAGTTTTTGCTGTGGACGTTGGCAATTTGTTTTGTACTCTTTGTATTGTACCGGTTGTTTTTGGCTGAGGGTGTATTTAAACGCAAAGCAAAATCAGCAAAAGATATGGAGGCCGAAGTGGAAGAAGAGAT
>JBBQLS010000061.1:0-18883 GCA_038328115.1 Chitinophagales bacterium | reverse complement strand
GAGTTGTCGGGGTAGCTCAGCTGGTTAGAGCATCGGATTCATAACCCGAAGGTCGGCAGTTCAAGTCTGCTCCCCGATACTAAGCCTAAATACTTATCCATTAAGTGTTTGGGCTTTTTTAATGCCTTCTCTTGAGTGTAGTAATTATTTCACAACTAACAAAATCGCTGACAAAAATTACTAAATGATAATTAATAATCCCTTGATTATAATCTAACGAGTTCTTAACCTGTTTCTAATGTTAAATTAATACCGGGGTTCTATATTGCATTATACTTTAGCGTAGACTCTAAGATTTTTTTTTTTGGTATCTGTTAAAGTCGTCTGTAAAAAGCTGATAGAATTCATTACAATGATTAAATATAAAAGCACGATTGTGAATTTTTTTCAGATATCAACTGTTTAAAATATTTGACTAATTAAAAAGGTTATCATGAATACGTTCCGATTATCAGGCCCAGCCAGCATCAATTATGTTACTGATTACCGCAATGCCGGAGAGGCCGGACGGATGGGTAAAATGAATATGGCAGCATCAAAATGGTTTATTGAATGGGATATTAATTCCATAATAGATTATATCATTAGTACCCATCATCAATATGCTAAAGTAAATGCTGTGATAATTTATGACCTAGCTCAAAAAGTTCTATATCAACACAACAGAAATCATCCTGAATTAACAAAACTAGCTGCGGAACTCTTTCTCTTCTTTCAGGGTTTATTAAACTATTTAAGGAAAGAAGAAGAGGTTTTATTTCCCGATATCAAACAATTGATTAAAAATAAAATATCATCGGTAAAAGCCAGCGATACTGCTTTAGGCTTTATAAGGGATTCTGTAACGGCAATTCGGAAGGAACACCAGGCTACTGAAAAGGACCTGAAGCGGTTCCGTAAGCTTACTCATAATTATATACCACCGGCAGATGCATGTTACGCTTACAAAAACTTATTTGAAAAAATGAAAGCGTTTGAAAATGAACTGTTCCTGTACGCTTACCTCGAAAATAATATTTTATTACCCAAGGTATCAACGTTGATGGAAAATACAGAATGATATGAAGCTTATCTCTTAACTGCCTTTAATACTTTTAGTTTAAATTTTTTTAGCGCTATCATGATTAATGAATAAGATTATTGACCATAGTGAAACCAATACCATATCAATACAATCCTTTATTAAAGTGCCTGTAAAAGTCATGTGCTTTAATAAAGGAGAGATGATTTATAATGAAGGCACAGCTCCCCGGTATTTTTATGAAGTAAAGACTGGTGAGGTTAAGATTGTAAACAGTAATGATGAGGGCAATGATTTTATACAGGCTGTTTATAAAACGGGCGGAATCTTTGGTGCTCATTTATTATTTTTCGATAAACCCTATCCTGCGTCGGCTTTTGCACATACTGATTGCGAATTATACAGCCTGCCAAAAGAGCGTTTTTTTGACCTGCTTAAAAATAATTATGATTTTCATTTTAGTATTACAAATAAACTATGTGAGCAATTGATGTTTAAAGCGATGATGCTGCAGGAAGTTGCCAATGAAAAGGCGGAGCATTGTTTGCTGACACTCATACACTATTTAATGGATCAAAAAGAGGTAGCTGACGGGACATTGGATATTACCAAACAACAATTGGCAAACATGACCGGCTTACGGGTGGAAACTGTTATCCGCATTATGAAAAATATAGAGGAAAAAGGATTGATTAAAACGGGAAGGGGACAGATTGTCTGTAACCTTGAAAATAAAATTCATTATACCCGGCACTAAACATTTGGATGTGGCCATTATTTTTTTCATGCACGACATGCATTATAAAGCTTCCCTTTTATCCAGCATAAACTAGTGTTCTAAACTTAACGATCATGAAAAATGCCAGCACTTTTATCTGCGCCTTCTATAATAACAAAATCGGGATTAATTTTTGTTTTTATCATAGTGTGGCTTGGCAACCGGAAAGCTCACATAATTTGAAGGGAAGATGGATCATTGCTTGTGTAATCGGGGTGCTTTTTTTGAATGCTTAAAAGATTCGCTGGAATAAAAAAAATGGTATTGTATAAATATTTCTCACTGCATGCAAATTTACTTCATCACATGCTGAATGATGAGGTTAACGGAGTAAAGTAAACTAATCCCTGATTAGTAGAAGACTAAAAACTCTTCTATTGAAAATATTACTATCTTCGCTTTGAAATTTAATTTATGGTATCAAAAACCTGTGAGTATGCAATAAAAGCCATGCTTTTTATAGCTCAAAAAACGATGAGCAAAAATAAAGTGGGGGTAAAGCTGATTGCCAAAGCGATTGGTTCACCAGAGCCTTTTATCGCAAAAATATTGCAGGAACTGAGAAAGAAAGGACTGGTATTATCGGCCAAAGGCCCAAACGGTGGATTTTACCTGGATAGAGCAGGATTGAAAAATAGTCTGGCAGATGTGGTGATTGCCATTGACGGTGATAGTTTGTTTAACGGTTGTGGCTTAGGGCTGAAAGAGTGCTCGGCAAAAATGCCCTGTCCCATTCATGATGAGTTTGTGGCTGTGCGGAAACAAATAAAAGATATGATGCGTTCAGCAATACTTGGAGACTATTATCATGCATTAGAATTAAAAGAAAAATATTTGACCCGATAGTTTTTAAATAAAGCAAAATATAAAACGATTTAAATTATTTTTTATATGCAAGTTCAACAAAAAAGTGCCTGGTTGAAGTGGACGCTCTTTTTAGCGGTGGGTTGTTTACCCCTCACCGTTTTGGCCCAAACTAAACCTACAGGCATTGTAACTTCATCAAATGACATAGCCCTCTTTGCTTTATTAGTTACGTTGCTGGTGATTGTTCTTGGTGCAGTACTATATCTTTCTTTCGAAACAAAAGGGCTTCTTTCAAAAACCAGGAATAAAAAAAAGGAAGACGATCATCAACACTTTCAAAAATATCTTGCTAATATGGATAGTAACCAGATTGAAAAAGTAATTGAGCTTAAACAAAAGCAGGAGGGTATCAAAAAAAGGAATGGAGATTCAGGCGGTTTAAAAACAGTTCTAATAATTGTTGCAACAATATTGGCATCTTTTTATCCAGGGCATTCAGTTTTGGCACAGGATGGTGGAACTAAAGCTGGTTTATTCAGCGAAGGTGGTATTCTTATTACTATTACCTTAATTATGATACCCATATTGGCGGCCATTGGGCTGATGGTGGTAAAATTATCCAGTTTGCTTAGGAAGCAGCGCAACAGGCTGGATCTTGAAGAAGCAACGCAATTTGCAGAGTACCTTTCTACATTAACAGCAGAAGAGGCCACAGCGGCATTAGCAAAGAGAAAAGTGGCACTTGATTATAATCTTACGCATAATGAATTATCGGGGCAGCAGCAACCTGAAGATAAAAAAGGATTGCTGGGTAATATAGAAACCGATGGTTATTTGAATTTTATTGCCAGGAAAAAGAAAGCGCAGAAACGTCCTAATATAGACCCGCAGTTAACTAAGCTTATTTTATGGTACATCGGATGCGCAGCGTTTTGGTTGTTGTTTGGTACCACTATTGGTGAGTATATAGGTATTAAGTTTGTGGCGCCGGATGTGGACCATGTAAGTTGGCTGAGTTTTGGCCGCCTCCGTCCGGTACATACCAATGCTGTATTCTGGGGTTGGGCATCATTGGGTATGCTTGGATTGGGCTATTATATTGTGCCCATGGTAAGCAATGCTCCACTGGCAAGTATCAAAAGAGGATGGTATGCGCTTTTTCTTATCAATACCGCAGTTATTTTGGGCACACTTGCTTTAATGGCAGGCATCAATAATGGTGGTGGTGAATACCGGGAGTATATCTGGCCCATTATGGCGTTGTTTGGCATCGGACTAGTTCTCACCCTCATAAATTTTATTAAAACAATTGCGAAAAGAACTACAAAAGAAATTTATATTTCAAACTGGTATATTGTTGCGGCTATCATGTTTGCATTAACCATAACAGTTGTAGCGTATGTGCCTGCCTGGCAGGATGGTTTGGGAGAAACGATTATTCAGGGTTATTACATGCACCAGGGTGTGGGTATGTGGTTCATGCTTTTTACATTGGGCATTGTTTATTACATGCTGCCGCAGCAATTAAACAGGCCTATTTATTCTTACAGCCTCGGCATATTGGCATTCTGGACGCAGATTTTATTTTATACATTAATAGGTACGCACCACTTTGTTTTCAGTTCCATTCCGTGGTGGTTGCAAACGGTGGCTATTGTAGGCAGTGTGGGAATGATCATACCTGTAGTTGCAGGTACAACTAATTTTGTTATGACTTTTAAAGGCGCCTGGCATAAAATTTCAGACAGTTACACCTTGCCTTTTTTCCTGGTTGGGATTATTTTTTATTTTACCGGCTCCATGCAGGGAACTGCCGAAGCATTTCGTTCTACCAACTTATACTGGCATTTTACTGATTTTACTGTAGCTCACTCACACCTTACCATGTATGGTATTATTTGTTTTTTCTTGTGGGCAGGTATGTATGCAGTTGTACCCAGACTTACCGGCAGAGAAGCACCTCAAATTACAGTAGGTGCACATTTCTGGCTTGCACTCATTGGCCTTTTATTTTATACAATACCCTTAATGATTGGCAGCACACTGAGAGGACAAATGTGGATTGAAGGAAAACCATTTATTGATTCGGTGGTGCACATGGCGCCTTATTGGTTGTGGCGGGCCATTGGGGGTAGCCTGATGTGGCTGTCGCATATTTTCTTTGCCTATAATTTTTATAAAATGATAGCTAAAGACGAAAGGGTAGATGTGAAAAATACAGCCATAAAAAAATTAGAACAACAAATACCTGCTATTGATAAAATTGTTTAATCATTTATTATAAAATACAAATGGAATTTTTTAATAATCATAAAAAGCTTTTCTGGACGGCGTTCCTTTTTTTTGCGGGGTTAACCGTGCTGGTTGCTATTCTGCCTGCATTAAATAACCAAAAAAATAACAGACCATTACCCGGTGCTGAACCGATGAGTGCAGAAGCCGTAAAGGGTAAAAATCTTTATATAGCTAATGGTTGCGTAGGCTGCCATACACAACAGGTAAGAAACATAGATATGGATAAGGTATGGGGAACAAGACCCGGCATAGCAGCAGATTATGCGGGGATACACCGTACCGATACCTGGCGTAATACCGCAACCCTGATGGGTACTGAACGCACAGGACCCGACCTCACGGATATTGGTAACAGGCAGCCGAGTAAGGATTGGAACCTGGTGCATTTATTTAATCCAAGAACAGTGGTAAAAGAATCCATCATGCCGGCTTATCCCTGGCTTTTTACCATAAAAAAAGAAGCGGCAAAAGGCGATGTAGTGGTTAACGTACCAAAAGAATATATGAACGGGAAAGAAGGAAAAGTGATTGCAACAAATGATGCACTTTACCTGGTAGCCTACTTGCAATCACTAAAACAAACCAAACTGCCTGAAGGTAAAACTGCTTCGGTTTTTTTATATAAAAGAGAAGAGAAAAAGGCAGGAGGGGGTGCAACTGCAACTGCACCCGATGGCGTAGCGTTATACACCGCTAATTGCCAAAGTTGTCACCAGGCAACTGGTGAAGGATTGCCCGGTGCTTTCCCACCATTAAAAGGAAGCCCTGTAGTGAACGGTGATAATCTTGAATTGTATGTAGGTATTATAATGAATGGTTATGATGCCCGCCCCAATTATGGCGTAATGGCGGCAGTAGGTACCAATGCAAATTTCACCGCTGCTGATGTTACGGCTATCATGAACCATGAGCGGACTACCTGGGGAAATAATGCCAAACTGGTAACAGAAGCAGAAATAAAAAAGATTATGGATTTTGTAAAACTGCAGGCGCCAGCGAAGTAACAGAATAAAATAAATTAGTAGACAATGAAAAAAATAATGCTGATTTTTTCGATGCTTATTACAGGTATAGCGGCCATTGCCTGCCCTACCTGCGAAATTGCTCAGCCGCGGTATCTGAAAGGAATCAGCCATGGATCCGGGCCACAAAGTCAATGGGACCTGGTTATTATTTCGGTAACAGCCGTTATTGTTTTGGCTACACTTTTCTTTTCAGTAAAATTTTTGGTAAAGCCAGGAGAAAAATCGGTAACGCACATTAAACATTTCATTTTAAACAATGAATAATATGTCAGATAAAAGTAAAATAATCGTTTTTATAGATGATGAAGATCAGCCCATTGCTGCTTTTACTTCACCGGTGAATTTTGAACTGGATACCCGCAAACTGGTGGATGGAAAGCATACACTTAAGATTGTAAGCAAAGACCCTACTGGTAAAGAAGGCATCAGATTCATTCCCTTTGAAGTAAGAAACGGTCCCGCCATTGGAGTGGAAGGAATAACAGAAAATGCAGTGGTGGATGGGGTGCTCCCATTAATGATTAACGCCTACGGCAAAGGCGATCAGAAAGTATTTTTAATAGAAGGAAGCGAAACACCTAAGAGTATTCCCTCCTGGGTATGGATACTGATCATCGGCATCGGGGCATGGGCTTTTTATTATTTGATCAGTAATTTTTCATTAAAACCTTAAGTGGATGCAGCAGGATATTCTCAATATAGAAGATATAAAATTATTGGTTGATAGCTTTTACGATAAAGTGAAAGCTGACAAATTACTCGGGCCGGTTTTTAATGAACGAATAAAAGACAGGTGGCCCGAACACCTGGAGAAAATGTACCGCTTCTGGCAAACAATTTTGCTGGGAGATCATACTTATTATGGAAGCCCGTTTCCACCACATGCACAATTGCCCGTAAGTCATGAACATTTTGTAAAATGGATGGAATTGTTCACCGCAACAGCAGATGATTTATTTGCCGGCGAAAAAGCAGCAGAAGCAAAATGGCGGGCAGCGAAAATGGCAGAAATGTTTGAGATTAAAATAGAGCATTACCGAAAAGTGGGTATTAAAAATCTTGTGTAAACAAGGATATGTTTTGATATGAATGAAGAAAGAGTAGAAATAGTTTTTACCATTTTTTATAACAAGGAAAATCAGGTGGTGAAAACATATAGGAATGAATACCGGAACCTGATGGCTTTAATAAAGGATAGAATATATCCTTTATTTTTTGGGGAATGTGGCGGAATGGGCAGGTGTGGTACCTGCCTTATTAATATAACGGGCCTGTCCGACAATTTGAGGGATTCGTATAGAAACGAACAAAGCACATTATCTAAAATGGGGATATCAGACCAGGCAGTAAGATTATCCTGCCAGGTGCAAATTGATGATGATTTAAACGATGCAGTTGTTAAGATTTTGGACGATGAATATTATTGTTAAAAATTGCAGTGAATACGGAAGGAAGATTAATACCAATAATAAATACTCATTGATAATCTCCTGTTTTTTGTCCATGATTTATGTTTTTGAGGGTGTAAATCTATTTTAGGACAGGACATATTACCAAACAACAATTGGCAAACATGACCGGCTTACGGGTGGAAACTGTTATCCGCATTATGAAAAATATAGAGGATAAGGGATTAATAAAAACAAGCAGGAGTAATATTCTCTGTAACCATAATAATATAGCCAGCAAACAATGATAATGGATTTAAAACAAATGACAGTTCCGGATAAACCACTGGATGAAACCATCGTCTTAATTAAGTAAATGAGTTTTACTTTTTCTGAATAACTTTCCCCATTTCTAACATAATTCTTCTTCATCATTAATTACCAATTAAGAAAATTATTTTATAATTTTTTCTTGTATGACATACATCATAATGCAATATTTTTTTACCGGGTAAATTTGTGTATTAAAATTTATCAATCATGAGGACATTATCAACAGATGCACATTCTACGTATAACAGTGAGCATCTTCACCAACATCACAGTATATTATTTGCTTTAGAAAACTGGATTAAAGAGCAGGAGCCAAGCTGGGAATATTATCGCTTCGGTATTGGGGCTGCAGGTATATTTGTGCAGGTTACTTTTGCAGCGCTGATGATAGCAACCCTTGGTATGGCAGGTGCTTCTCCCTGGATTTATGGTATTGGGATTTTCTTTGCATTTACATCCAACAGTACTGTCTTTGCTCAATCCCCCATGCGTATTGTGTTAGGATCATTTGTTGTAAGCATTATTACAAATTTGTCACTGACTTTATTTTATGGCATACCCATGCTGATAAATTAACTGTAAGGGTCAGCCTTACAAGTTCCCAAAATACCAGGTACAATCATTTACAGTTAATTCCTGCAATAGAATAATGGGGAGCGTATTTGGCTTGCTAACAGATTGTTAATCTCCATGTGTTTATTTAAATTCTAATCAGTTCTTAATCCTCTTCTAATGCCCTGCTAATTGCAGGGCTTTACATTGCGCTGTGGTCTGTTATTAACAGGTAAACATTTTTAAGGTGTTTATTAAGACCCTTTGCAAAAAATAAAAAAGACAGATAAAAACATTTGCATCAAAGAAAAAAAGACATGAAACAGTTTGCTATTGGCATTGACCCTGGAGGAACAAAAATTGAAATTGCAACCGTAGATGAAAATGGATGTATCCAGGATAAGCAACGGTTTCCAACTAATATCCATGGCGGAAATAATATGGCGCTTCATAGCATTACTGATGCTATCAAAGATATATGCCGGGCAAAATAATAGATTAAAACCCCCTTGCTTTTGCTATTGGCGGATTATAACCACATGAGAATGGCACTTACAGAAGCGCATCTAACAGCAAACCATGTTGGTGGCATTGTTGTTATATAATTGTCATTTTGTTGGTTGTGTTCAAATATTTGTACATGACTTAGTAGATTAAAAATCATTTTCAAAGGGTTAGCCATTTGTGTTAATTTATTTGTAAATAAAAAGATTAAGATTTTCCGGAACTATAAAATTTTAATTTACTTAATCATCATAAGCTACTTTATGAAATACTCTATATTACTATTTTCGATGATTATAAGTCAGAATACTCATTCCCAAACTTTTGGGCTTACTGTAACTATTGCTAATATTAAATATATTAAAGGAGAAATTAAACTTGCCATTTATACTGATAATAACTCTTTTTTAAAAAAGGGACATGAATTTAGACAATATACTTTTAAGATAACACAATCTACCGAAAAGTATAGTATCCCTGATTTACCAAAAGGGGATTATGCTATTGCACTCTTTCAGGATCAAAATTCTGATGGAAAATGTAATACTAATTTTCTGGGTGTCCCAAAAGAAGGTTATGGGTTCTCAAATAATTATAAACCCTTTTTATCTTCACCTTCTTTTAGCGACTGTAAATTTACAATTAATGATAATAAAGCCTTAGCTATTGCACTTATTAATTAGTTTAAAGTCGGTAGAATCAATTAATTTTTAACCGCAAAACACAGAAGGCCTTCGGTGGTCATATTGCACCAACATTTTAAATTTATGTTATGCCATCAAATAAAATAACAACACTGTTCCTCGATATCGGAGGTGTATTATTAACCAATGGATGGGACAGGACATCCAGAAAACTGGCTGCAGAAAAATTTAACCTCAACCTTGATGAATTGAATGAAAGCCATCATCTTATTTTCAATGATTATGAAACAGGCAAGTTAACTTTGGATGAATATTTAAACCGACTGAATCTTCATGATAAAATGATTTTTCCAAAAGAAGATTTTAAAGCATTTATTTTTCAGCAGTCTAAGCCGCACTACGACACAATCAGTTTTTTTAAAAAGCTGAAGAAAAAGCACGGGCTGAAAGTATTTGCAGTGAATAACGAAGGCCGTGAGCTTAACGAATTCAGAATTAATAAATTTCACCTGAATGAATTGTTTGACGCTTTTGTTTCTTCCTGTTATGTTAAGATCAGGAAACCAGACCCGGATATCTTTCGCATAGCCTGTGATATTGCACACAGCTTACCACAGGAGGCAATCATGATTGATGATAGAAGCATGTTTACAGAAGTAGCCAAAACAATTGGCATTAACGGATTACATTACGATGGATTAGTTTCAATAAAAGAAAAATTATCGTTGCAGGAGTTTAAATTTAATAATGAAAAATAAAAGAAATGGAACAATATGATTTTGGCATGATAGGACTTGGAACTATGGGCCGCAACCTCATGCTCAATATGAACGATCATGGATTTAGCGTGATGGGTTATGATAAAAATAACGCACAGGTGGAAACCGTTACAAAAGAAGCAGGTGACCGTACAATTGCCGCTACCAGCAACCTGCAAACATTTATCAGATCATTAAAAGCGCCCCGGTCAATTATCATGCTGGTGCCTGCAGGTAAAATTGTGGATGATGTTATCAATGAATTAAAACCACTTTTATCTGAAAATGACCTGCTGATGGATTGTGGTAATTCGCATTTTACCGATACCAATACCCGCAATGAACAATTGGCAAAATCAACTATCCATTTTATGGGCATTGGAGTTTCCGGTGGTGAGTCGGGTGCACGTTATGGCCCCAGCATTATGCCCGGCGGGCCCAAAGAAATCTATGCCCGGGTGGCACCCATGCTGGAAGCTATTGCTGCCAAAGTAAATGATGAGCCCTGTGTAACCTGGCTTGGGCCTGGCTCTGCGGGGCATTATGTAAAAATGGTACACAATGGTATTGAATACGGATTGATGCAGTTGATTGCAGAGACCTATCATTTACTAAAAGTGTTTGGCAGACTGAATAATGATGAACTGCATCATATTTTTTCTACATGGAACCAAGGAGTGCTGCAGTCATTTCTTATTGAGATAACGGCGGATATTTTTTTGCAGAAAGATGAGCTGAGCAATAACAGGCTTGTTGACATGATCCTCGACAGTGCCAAACAAAAAGGAACCGGCGGCTGGACTTCGGAAGATGCTATAAACCTGCAGGTTCCCATTCCGGTTATTGATATTGCGGTTGCCATGCGTGACATGTCGGCTTTAAAAAAAGAACGTGAGTCTGCGGCAGAAAAACTGACGGGCCCGGATATAAAACTGACTGATGAGAAAACTGAATTGATTGAAGCGCTGGAGCAGGCACTTTATTTTGCCATGATAACGGTTTATGCGCAAGGAATGGCACTGCTGCAGACCGCTTCTCAAAAATATACTTACGGTTTAAAACCGGATCATATTGCTAAGATCTGGCGTGGTGGCTGCATCATACGTGCCGCTTTGCTGGAAGATATTTATACTGCTTTTTCGCAGGAACCAAGCCTGCCCAATCTGATGGTCAGCAAAGGTCTTGCCGGGAAACTTCAGCATGCTGAAAAAGGAATGCGCTATGTGATAAAGGAAGCTGTTGACAATGGCATACCTGTACCGGCGATGATGATGTCGCTGGCCTATTACGACAGCTACCGCAAGGGATGGCTGCCTGCAAATTTAATACAGGCACAGCGTGATAATTTTGGTGCACATACTTATGAGCGTAACGACAGGGAAGGAATTTTTCATACACAGTGGAATCAAAAGACTAAATAACATGGAACCTACTCCAACAATCAAAACCGATCCAACTATCATTGTCATCCTTGGTGCAACCGGAGATCTTACCTGGCGAAAACTGATACCGGCTATTTATAATCTTTACTTAGATAATTGGATACCAGATCAATTTGCTTTGATTGGCGTAAGTCGTTCTAAATTGACAGATGCAGCTTTTCACAAACGTTTGCATGAAGGCGTAAATAAATTTTCACGCAGGGGAAAAACAAAGAAAGCTGAATGGGACAAGTTTACAAAATGTCTTAATTACCAGACTGGTGATTTCAGCAAAAACACTACCTATACTGCCATAGAAAAGCAGGTAAAAGCATTTGAGAAAGAATGGAAGGTTAATGTAAACAGAATATTCTACCTGGCAGTTCCACCAAATGCATTTGAAGAAATTGCCTGCAAAATAGCAGACTCTGGTCTTGCGAAAAATAAACTGCAGAGCCGTATTGTAATAGAAAAGCCGTTTGGCCACGATCTTGAAAGTGCCAAAAAACTAAATGATCTGTTGCATAGCAACTTTAATGAATCACAGATATACCGTATTGATCATTATCTCGGTAAAGAAACGGTACAGAATATCCTGGCTTTTCGTTTTGCCAATGCCTTGTTTGAGCCTATCTGGAACCGCAATTATATCGACAGCGTACAAATAACCGTATCGGAACAACTGGGTGTAGAGAACAGGGGAAATTATTATGAAACTGCAGGCGCTTTACGTGACATGATACAAAATCATCTTTTTCAGTTGCTTTGTTTAATTGCGATGGAACCACCCGTTTCTTTTGAAGCAGATGAAGTACGCAACCGTAAAGTTGATGTATTGAATGCATTGAGAAAAATCCATCCCGAAGAAGTGTATGAATATGCCGTTCGTGGCCAATATGGCACTGGGTGGATACAGGGAAAAAAAGTGAAAGGTTACCGGGAGGAGCCTGATGTAAATAAAGAATCAAACAAAGAAACATTTGCAGCCGTAAAATTATTTATTGATAACTGGCGCTGGCAGGGCGTGCCATTTTACCTGCGTACCGGCAAGCGGATGAATGAAACCATTTCCATCATCACCATTAAATTTAAACCGGTGCCGCATCAATCTTTTCCGGCAGAAGCCCGGGGGCACTGGCAACCGAATACACTCATGCTGCATATACAGCCACACATGGGTATTCACCTGCAGTTTCAGGCAAAACGGCCTGGGCTTAAAATGGCATTGTACCCCGTTGATATGCAGTTTAACTATGATGATTCGTACACTTCAGGAACACCGGAAGCATACGAAACTTTGCTGCTGGATATTATGGAAGGTGACTCTACCTTATTCATGCGTGCCGATCAGGTGGAAGCAGCCTGGAAGGCACTTATGCCAATCATCAATACCTGGGAAAACAACCCTTCTGTAAACTTCCCCAATTATGCAGCCGGCATGCAGGGCCCCGAAGATGCGGAAGCATTGATTGCAAAAGACGGACATAGCTGGGTTGTAATTCCTCCCGATAAAAAATGACAATGCATTCAACATATAAACTTGAAGTCTTTAAAACTGCGGATGCTTTTAATAAAGCAGCAGCTGAATTTATAATTGATAAGGCGCACAAAGCCATTGCTGCAAAAGGCAGGTTTACACTTTCACTTTCTGGCGGACGAACACCGGCAAATGTATACCAGCTTTTAGCTGAGCCAGCTTACAGTGACCGCATGCCCTGGAAAAATACCTTTATTTTTTGGGGTGATGAACGTTGTGTTCCATTAGCTGATGATCGTAATAATGCACAGCAGGCAAAAATATTATTGCTCGATAAAATTAAAATTCCTTTATCAAATGTGCACAGGATTCCGGTTGACTTATCGCCGCCAGAAGCAGCTTCTCAATATGAAAAAGCATTAAAGGACTTTTTTATAAAAGAACCCATGCGTTTTGATTTAATGCTGCTTGGCCTGGGGGAGAATGGCCATACTGCTTCTCTTTTTCCCGGCACGGAAATAATTAAAGAACAAACTGCGGGTATAAGTGAAGTATATGTTGAAGAAGAAAAAATGTTCCGCATCAGCATGACCGCTTATCTGCTGAATTTATCACACAATATTATTTTTTTGGTAACAGGAAAAGCTAAAGCTGAGATTCTTAATACTGTTTTACATGATGCTTATCAACCGGATAAATATCCTGCTCAATTGATAAAGCCTACAGACGGAAACTTATACTGGTTTGTTGATAAGGAGGCCGCAACGCTATTACCATAATTCACTTAAAATAGAATATATGCTCAATCATACATTAATTCCACCAGGCGCACCAGGCATATCTGCACGGTGGACATCCAGTGCAAAATCCGGTATCGGCAAGGCATTAAATCCTTTATCCGCGGTTAGTTTTACCCTCAGCCATGGTATTGTTAATGAAGTTTATTTTCCAAGAGAAGATCAGGCTTGTACCAGGGATATGGAACTGATCGTTACTGATGGCAAGGATTTTTTTTCGGAAGAAAAACGAGATACAAAACATACTACTAAAATGTTTGCTGATGGGATACCTGCGTACCAGGTTACTAACGAATGCCTGCAAAAAAGATATGTTATCAATAAAGAAATTATTACTGACCCGCTACGGAATACGCTGTTGCAGAAAATAGAATTTGTACCGCTGGCAGGAGTAAAAAATGATTATCATTTGTATGTATTGCTGGCGCCACACCTGGGTAATAGTGGTGGAGAAAATACTGCCTGGGTTGGAGATTACAAAGGCGTTCCCATGATTTTTGCAGAGAGAGATGGCCTTGTATTGGCCTTAGCCTGTTCTCAAAACTGGTTAAAACGGTCAGTTGGATTTGTGGGTGTTTCGGATGGTTTTAATGATATTGAACAACACATGCAGATGGCATGGGAATATCAACGGGCAGAAAATGGAAATGTTGCAATGGTTGCTGAAATAGATTTAGCACAAGTGAATGATTCATTTATTTTGGCAGTAGGATTTGGGTTTGATGCCACAGAAGCGGGACATCATGCCTGGGCCAGCATTATGGATGGATTTAGTTATGCAAAAAAACGATATACCGATGAATGGCAGGATTGGCAAAACTCATTATCACATCAGAATGATTCAAAAAATAAAATAGGAAATCTCTCCCGGATCAGCGCCGCTGTGCTTCGTATGCATGAATCCAAATCTTTTGTAGGAGGTACTATTGCCAGTATGTCAATACCCTGGGGGTTTTCAAAAGGAGATGATGATATTGGTGGCTATCATTTAGTATGGCCACGGGATTTGGTTCAAATTGCCGGTGGTTTTTTATCCATGCAATCCAATGAAGATGCTTTCAGGATAATAAATTATCTGATGGTAACACAAGAGGCTGATGGACACTGGCCACAAAATATGTGGTTATCAGGGAAACCAAATATGTCGGGCGTTCAAATGGACCAGGTGGCATTGCCAATTTTGTTGATTGATTTATGCAGGCATAATGATGCTTTAGATTCACACATGATTCATACCTATTGGAATATTGTAAAAAAAGCAGTTTCCTATCTCATAAAGTTTGGCCCGGCTACCAAACAGGACAGATGGGAAGAAGAAACAGGTATATCCATATTTACACTTGCCACGGAAATTGCAGCATTACTGGCTGCGGCAGATTTTGCAGAAAAAAATAAGGAACCGGCAATAGCAAAATATTGTCGCCAAACAGCCGATTACTGGAACGATAATATTGAACGATGGACTTATGTAACAAATACCAATTTAGCAAACGAAGCAGGAGTTGAAGGATATTATATCCGGTTGAATCCTACGGATATTGCAGCAAAGGATTTAAAGGAAATGAAAATGCAACTTAAAAATCATGCCCAAGATGAAGGCTGGTTGCCAATAAATGAATTGATCAGCATAGATGCATTGGCATTGGTAAGATTTGGATTACGGGCGGCCAACGACCCACGAATACTCAATACCATTAAAGTAATTGATGCCAAACTGAAAGTGGATACAGCACATGGCCCATGCTGGCATCGTTATACTGAGGATGGTTATGGTGAGCATGAGGATGGCAGCCCGTACGATGGTACTGGTATAGGCAGGGCATGGCCTTTGCTTACCGGCGAAAGGGCACATTACGAAATAGCGGCAGGTAATTTTGATAAGGCAACATCTTTATTGAAATCGATGGAAGCATTTGCCAATCATGGGTTATTTCCAGAGCAGGTTTGGGATACAGCGGATATACCCGAACTGGAACTGTATTCAGGACAACACAGTGGTTCTGCATTGCCATTGGTATGGGCTCATGCTGAGTATATAAAATTGTGTTGCTCGCTGAAACATAAAAAAGTATTTGATATGCCCATGCACACATGGGAGCGTTACGTTCAAAATAAAACACAGGTGGACTGGGAAGTCTGGCGCTTTGAATCTCCTTGCCATACCATATCCAGGAAGAAATTTTTACGCATTGAAACCATGTCTCCTGCTCTGGTGAGTTGGACTGTTGATGGCTGGCAAACAACCAATGAAACTGCTTCTCACGATACTGGTTTGGGCGTGCATATAACCGACCTGCCAACAGGTGCAACAAAAGAAGACAATATTTTATTCACTTTTTATTGGCCTGATGTAAAGCATTGGGAGAATAAAGATTTTGAAATAAAGACAACTGATTTGTAAAAATAGAAACATGAAGAGAAATTAACCGCTGCCAGCTTAATTTTCAAACATCATTTATCAGCCTGTTTTAGAAATCTATTTTTACCCGCTTCCTTATTTTGATATTTAGCATTTCAACAACCAACGAAAAAAACAAGCAGGAATAAATAATGCTTTTGCTTATTTCCTGATGAAGTCCACTCGCAATAAGCACCACCCCAATTACTACCAGAAATGACAGGGCGAGCATTTGGAGTGTTGGATGGGCATTTATGATTTTTGTTACCGGGCCTGCAAAAATCATCATAATGCCGATAGAAACAATTACCGCAATGATCATGATGATAACGTTTTCTACCAACCCGATCGCTGTAAGGATGGAATCGAATGAAAAGACAGCATCCACCAGTACAATTTGAAAAATCACGGCACCAAAACCTATTACCTTGTTCTCTTTTTTAAATTCCTGTTTGCCATCATTCCGAAATTTATGATGAATTTCCATAGTACTTTTTGCAATAAGAAAAATACCGCCTGCAATCAGAATAATATCTTTGTAGCTAAGTGGAATACTTTTATCCGTCAGTACTTCAATAGCCGGGATCGTAAAAACAGGATCTTTTAAACCGATTATCCAGCTAATACAAAGTAATAATCCTATTCGAAATACCATAGCCAGTGTTAACCCAATATTACGGGCTCTGCGCTGCTTTTCTTCAGGCAATTTGCCAGCAACAATGGAAATGAAAATGACATTGTCAATTCCCAATACTATTTCAAGAAAGGTAAGTGTAAGCAGACTGACCCAGATAGCTGGATTTGCAAAGTCTGGTGTAATAAAATCCATAGAAATTAGTTGAACATTTTTAAAAATTTCCTGAAGGCGCTATTATTTTCTTTTTATTTCCGAGTAATAATTTGATTAGTACCGGGGCTGTAGTAATTAAAACAATACCAAGAATTATTTTTTCAAGATTAGATTTTACCCATGCGCTTTCGCCCAGTAAAAACCCTGCTGTTACAATACTTCCGGCCCATAAAAAGCTTCCGGCAACATTATACACGGCAAATTTTTTCTTATCCATTTTCACTATGCCTGCCACTATTGGTGCAAATGTGCGCACAATGGGAAGAAACCTGGCCAATACAATGGCATTGCCTCCTTTTTTGTCATAAAACTCTTTGGCTTGAATAAGATATTTTTTCTTGAAGAGCCAATTGTCCTTGCGTTGAAAAAGAATTCCATCCGATTTTCTCCCAAACCAATATCCAACAAAGTTGCCAATAACACCGGATGCCGTAATTAACATTACCCAATAGAAAAGATTTAATAAGGGAATGCTTAAAGGAGCCAATGTATTTGCGATTACCATTCCTGCTATAAACAGCAGGGAATCACCAGGGAGAAAGAATCCGAAAAAAAATCCCGTTTCTATAAACACAATCAATACCACGATATACAATCCGCCATGTTGCATGATCCATTCAGGATTGGTAAGGTTGGAAAAAAAATCTATAAAAGGTTGCATAAAAAATGGTAATTATAATGGTGAATATTTTAATGAAAAGAATAAGTGTAAAAACGACTGTTCCTTTCATCAGCAAAATGAGGATGATTAATAAAGTAAGGACACTAAAAAATTAAAATAAATTGTGCAGGGAGAGGAAAGTATAATACGCAGGTCTTACTATAAAAGAGGAAGATGTAAAACAATGACCAGATGCTATCTTATCTATATTGTTTGATAGTAAAGAATAATTACCCGATGCTTTAGCATACTGATTGACGCAACGCTTAGCCCTTATTGAAAAATGATATTCCTGTACCTCGGAATAATTGGAACGGCTATTATCTTCCGGATCTGAAGTGTTATGATTTTGCGGTGGATTTCCTTGCGACTCTGAATATTTGTTGGTTTCAGCAGAAGCATTTACAAATGGTACTACCGAAAGAAAAACATGTAGAAAAAACAATACAAACACACCTATCTGCTTATAATTGGACAAGATATGTTTGTTCATTGGCATTTGTAGTTTTAAATTATTTGCTGGCAAAATTACTGGTAAAATACAAAGTCAAATGTTATAATTTCGATAATAAAAACAAAATACTTTAACAGAAATAGCCGAAGTCAATTTGCTTCGGCTATTGAATTTCTACTGCTGATATTTATTTTGAAAAATTTTTTACTGAATGGCAGCTTGTTTTTTGCGGGCATCCTCTGTTAATTTTATATGAGGATGGTTCATTATTTTTACAGAACCCATATTTGTTTTATGATTATTGCTTCCTTCCACAGCTTTTAAAGGCAACATATCCAGCCGGCTGAATAATTTCGCTAAAGTGATATCATTCCGGTTTTTAAATCCACAAACTTTCATTATATCAATTATAGTTCTCATAGCGTCATTATGAGATTTCTCTATATACCTCTTTTGGTATGCACTCATAGTATGACCGGGTGTATAGGCACAAACCGAATCAGCACCTAATGCAATCATTTTAAGGACATCAAATCCCGAAGCTATTTCCCCAGCGGCAATTATTTTAATTTCTTTATCTAAGCCATAATGCTGTAATGTTTTAGAAACAAACTGCAGTGCTTCGTACAAAGGCTCTCCGCTATCACCAGTACTTGTTGTTGCATTACCGGTGGTTGTATCATCCGGGCTGTCAACCACAATAAAGTCCGGGATAATCTG
>JBBQLS010000060.1:0-19088 GCA_038328115.1 Chitinophagales bacterium | reverse complement strand
ATTTAAATAACGACCAAACATTTTAGGGAACCAGTGATATACTCCGGCAAACATGCCAAAGAAGGATGCCACACCCATTACAATATGAAAGTGAGCTACCACAAAATAAGTATCGTGTAAATGAAGATCAAGTGCAGAGTTGCCTAAAAAAATACCGGTTAAACCACCGCTGATAAATAAACTTACAAACCCGATGGCGAATAACATAGCAGGAGTAAACCGGATATTTGCTTTCCACAAAGTAGTAAGCCAGTTGAATACTTTAATGGCAGATGGAACAGCAATTAATAAAGTAAGTAATACAAACACTGATCCAAGAAAAGGATTGAGCCCGGTTACAAACATATGATGTGCCCACACTAAAAATGCAAGTATTGTAATTGCAAATAACGAACCTACCATCGCCATATAACCAAAGATTGGTTTACGGCTATTTACACTTATTATTTCAGAACTCATTCCCATTGCAGGAAGAGCAATAATATATACTTCAGGGTGTCCTAAAAACCAAAATAAATGCTGGAACAAAATAGCACTACCTCCTTCATTGGGTAAAATTTTCCCTGCTACAACTATATCACTTAAAAAGAAGCTGGTTCCCAGATTTCTATCAAATAACAATAAAATAGCGCCTGATAATAATACAGGGAAAGACAACACACCCAAAATTGCTGTGAAAAGCAGCGCCCAAACAGTAAGCGGCAAACGTGTCATACTCATGCCTTTTGTGCGCAGGCTGAGAATAGTTGTGATATAATTAAGTCCGCCCAATAAAGAAGAAACGATAAACATTGCCATACTTACCAGCCAGAAATCCATTCCAACTACGCTTCCTGTAGCAGCATCGCCCAAGGCACTTAATGGAGGATAGACCGTCCATCCGCCACTTGCAGGACCCGTTTGAATAAACAGCGAGCAGAACATGATGGTAGAAGCAAGGAAGAAGAACCAGTAACTCAGCATATTCAACATAGGTGAAGCCATATCTCTTGCACCAATCTGCAACGGAATAAGAAAGTTTGCAAACGTTCCGCTTAAACCCGCTGTTAATACAAAGAACACGAGTATGGTACCATGCATGGTAACCAATGCATAATAAAATTCAGGTTTTAATTTACCTCCGGCAGCCCAATGACCCAGCAAATCCTCCAGCCATGGAAAAGTTGATTCGGGATAACCGAGTTGTAAGCGGAATATTACAGAAAACAAGCCGCCGATGATGGCCCAGATAATACCTGTTACCAAAAATTGCTTGGCAATCATTTTATGATCCTGGCTGAAAACGTATTTGGTTATAAACGTTTCGTGGTGGTGATGTTCGTGATGTGCATCATGTGATCCGTGAACATCTGCATGCTGTAATGTGGCTGCGCTACTCATATTCTTATTTTTTTACGAGACCTCTTTTAAATTATTTTTTCTCAGGTAAAACCTGCGACATTTGTTTTGCACTGTCAACCATTACAGGTTGAACCGGGTTTTTTTTCGGGAACAGTGTATAGTATTCTGACTTTTGTTCTGCAAGCCATTTTTTATATTCTTCCATCGACTCTACAACAATAACACCTCTCATAGCAAAGTGATTGGCTCCGCATAACTGATCACATGATATCTCGAAGTTAAAGTCGGGGTTGCCGGTCTTCTTCCTCATATCGGCTGTGGTAATCTTTGGTGTAAACCATTGTGTGGTTGGTATGCCGGGTACAGCATCCATCTTTAATCGGAAATGAGGCAAGCCCACGTCATGTATCACATCCTGCGAATGAATAACCATTTTAACCGGTACACCAACAGGAACATGCATGGTTGTATTGACGTGTATATCATCCAGACTTGCAGGATCTTCAAAATCTACGCCCAGATTATTTTTTGCGGTATACAATTTAAAATTCGTTTTACCCAATACGTTATCTGCACCGGGGTATCTGAATTCCCAGGCAAACTGGTGGCCGGTAACTTCCACTACAATCGAATCTTTTGGAGCATCACCTGTAATTTTAAACCAGTATTTTAAGCCAAATACAACCAATACGGTAAGGAAGATTGCCGGAACAGTAGTCCATATCAACTCCAGCTTTGTATTATGTGGAAAGTAAAAAGCTTTCCTGTCATCTTTTTGCTGGTATTTAAAACAGAACCAGAACAGCAGCACCTGTGTAATCACAAAAACAACACCTGTAATAGCAATGGTGATATATAACATGGTGTCTATCTTTTCTCCTTCTACAGATGCAGAACCCTGTGGAAATAATGTTTTAGGGTAAAACAATTCGTTGCAATACCAAACACCTATTAAACCAAAAACAAGAAATCCGATCAGCATAAAAGCGTTGATCTTATTATTTTGTTTACGGGTTTTATCCTCGCCTTTTAAAACGCTTACGTACTCACTGGCTTTTGCAATCTGAAAGACGACTACAAAAAGAAGTACTCCTAAGGCTATATATATAAACTCCTTCATGATTCAAAGTTATTTTCTGTAAATGTTATTCCAATTTCTTGTTTAAATCTTACTTCTTTATTTGCTTTTATTTGTATCAAAAGCGTATTTTATTTTTAAGTATGATGAATCATACTTTCTTTTAAGAAAGGATGATTTTTTGCCAGTAACGAATGCTTACTCAAGTAATTTCCGGTACCCCACATAATCAATCCAATAAACAAACAGGCAACTCCAAATTCAAAAGGCATCAGCTCTGCATGCTCATGAAGCGTACCCGGCATTACCATCTGGTAAAAATCTATCCAATGACCAAAAATGATCAATACGGACATAACGGTCATAAGCGTCCAGTTTCTTTTCGATCCCTTTTTCATCAAAATTAATAACGGGCATAGAAAGTTTATTATTAAGTTGAGGAAGAAGATGCCCTTATAAGGCCCTGCTTTATCGTATGTACCAATTCTCTCGATAAAATATTTAGTTTCCTCTGGCTGGTTACTGTACCAGATAAGCATATACTGCGAAAACCACAGGTAGGTCCAGAAAATGGAGAATGCGAACATGAACTTGCCCAGATCGTGTAAATGTTCATCAGTTACATATTCAAGCTGTCCACGGTTCTTTAAGAAAATTACATACAGGGCAATCAGTGAAATACCCGATACAAAAGTACTTGCAAATGTGTACCAGCTATACATAGTGCTATACCAATGTGCGTCAATACTCATCAACCAAATCCATGGAATGGTTGATGCGACAGTAAGCGTAAAAACAATGGTATATAAAGATGCCCAAACCGTATTGTTCCAAATAAATTTCTTCCCTGTCTCATAGTCCATATTACCATTCTTATCACTTGCCAAACTCAGGCTTCTCATTTTCCTTCCAAGAAACGACCACAGAAAAATTGTCAGGAAAGACCAGATTGCAAAGAATGCTGGATTTAAAAATCCTTTTTTACCGTTTAGTATATGATCATTTGCCACTGCATCTTTGTCTAACCATTGATAAATATCTGTACGGCCGCCAAAAACGATGGCCATTAATATTACAAAAGTGATAACACCTAAAACAGGCACTACACTTGATATTGCTTCTGATACTCTTCTGAATGCAATTACCCATCCGCCCATGGCCATAGTAGTAACGCATATAAAAAACATAGCAGCATTTACCACCAGTAAAAAGAACACACTGTTTTGCAAAAGAACCGCCCAAAAACGGGTGCTGTTAACATTTTCGCCATGTGCTGCATGTGCAAACGGATTAAACATTATAAACCCGTACAACAATGCTAATATACCGGCACCAATCAGGCCATAAGTCCACTTTTTATAACTGCCGGGTAATTGAAATTGATGATCCATCTATACTTTATTTTGTGTTAATGCCTTTTATTTTTGGGCTAAGAGTTTATGCTTCGGCAAGCTCAGCAGAGAAAAGGAGTTTGAATGTTTGCTCTTTTAACTCTTTTTTTGCTCTTAGCTATTTTTTTACTACTGTTGCACTGTCTGTTTTCCCCGCAGCCGGTGTTGTTGTTGTGGCAGCAGCTTTAGGTTCCAGTGTTCTTATATACTGTACAATTCTCCAACGCTGCTCCCTGCTTAATTGAGATGCATAGCTTCCCATGTTATTCTGGCCGTACTCCATTACAAAAAATATCCTTCCATCGCTGTAACCCGGTGATCCTGCTATTATACTTTTTACGCCGCCTATTTTTCCTGCTAACGGGCCATTCGCTTCGGCTTTAGCACCATGGCAAACAGCACAATTAATATTAAATAATCTGCCAGTTTCCTCCAGGTCTTTACCGGTTAATGGGCCCAAAGGATTTTTTACCTGGTTACTTAAATTAAGCAGTCCGTTACTGTCATTGGGAACATTAAAAGGATAAAGCTCCCCTCTTTTTAAAGTACCGGCTGGTGGCAGGTTATTAAAAAATATTTTATGTCCGGCATCGTTTGGATCCATTGTAAAAACAGATGAATCACGTAATGCATAACTTTCATATGCCCGGCTGTAAGTCATATCCGGCATATAAATTCTGCCAGGTTCAGTTTTATCTTTACAACCTATAAATACAGTTGCCATTGATAAAATGAGGGTTGCTATAATTGCTATTTTTTTCATTTCGTATTCTTAAAAGTCTCTTTAATATCTTTTACTTATTCGCTTCAATCTTCCCGTAATTCCCCTCATCCTGAGCGCACCCGAAGGGCAGCTGGGCTAATATCCTTTCTCTTCTTTATAAAGTTTCTGTTCTTTATCGTATCCGCCTATCCACCAGCCTGTTTCAGC
Organism: Chitinophagales bacterium; assembly: GCA_038328115.1. GTDB lineage: Bacteria > Bacteroidota > Bacteroidia > Chitinophagales > Chitinophagaceae > Ferruginibacter. The sequence continues at coordinate 14,347 of JBBQLS010000060.1, read as the reverse complement.
TACCTGTACGTTTACTTCCTGAGCTCCTGCCGACTGTAAAAATGCCTGTACCTCCGCATCATTGGTTTTATCTGTACACTCAATAGCCATTACAAAAAGATCATCGGTAGCCCTGGGATGAAAATGATGCTTTTTTACAAATGGGGCCAGGTTGCACAAATAACAAAACGTAAGCATCATACCTACTGCCGAAAACAATACCGTTAACTCAAACGTAATAGGTATCCATGCCGGCAATGCAAAATGCGGTTTACCACCAATATTCAAAGGCCAGTCTTTGGTGAATACCCAGCCGATAAAACTAAGTGCGGTGGTGGTACCGGTAATAGCATATATAAATCCTGCTGTATGCAGACTGGTTTCACGTATGCCCATAGCATGATCTAAGCCATGTACCGGAAAAGGTGTATACACATCATGTATTTTATAACCTGCCTTGCGTACATTTTTCACCGCAGGAAACAATACCTTTTCATCATCAAATGACCCTACAACAAATTTTTTAATTCCTCCTGCCATAATTTTTAAGCTTTTAACCCCAAACCCCTAAAGGGGCTTTTGGCGTATAAAAATTCGAATTCTTTTCAAATTATTGAACTCCCTGTTCCCCCTTTCCTTCGACGTAGCTCAGAATTGGTGGAGGGGGCTCTTAATGAGCGTGCTCCATTTCATCGAGGTAAAACTTCTCCGCATCTGCTTTTTCAATATCTGTCATCTTCACTTTATAATTTTCGCCACTGGTTTTTAAAATAGCTTTAATCTCGGCTACCGCAATAACCGGGAAGTATTTTGCAAACAGGAAGAAGCAGGTAAAGAACAATCCGAATGTACCGAGGTAAAAACCTATCTCCCAGATTGACGGGCTGTAATACGTACTCCAGGATGATGGCAGATAATCCCTGTACACCGAAGTAACAATAATTACAAAACGCTCGAACCACATACCGATGTTTACTATAATACTCATGAAGAATGTTACCGTAATATTCCTTCTGAGCTTACGGCTCCAGAACAATTGTGGCGAAACCACGTTACAGAACATCATCAGGTAATAGGCCCATCCATAGGGGCTGAACAAGTTAGCACGATTCTCTTTAAATGCATACCACTCGTAAGGATTTTGTCCGTACCACGCAATGAATAATTCCGTTAAATAAGCACAACCCACAATACTGCCTGTCAGTACAATAACCTTATTCATGGCTTCAATATGACCAACAGTGATATAGTCCTGGAGATTCAAAACCTTTCTCATTACGATCAATAACGTTTGCACCATGGCAAATCCGGAGAAAATGGCGCCCGCCACAAAGTAGGGAGGGAAGATGGTTGTATGCCAACCCGGAACAATAGATGTGGCAAAGTCGAATGATACAATGGTATGAACCGACAGTACCAATGGTGTTGCCAGGCCGGCCAGAACCAATGATAATGATTCATGCCGCTGCCAGTGTTTTGTACTGCCGCTCCATCCAAAGGATGCTACCCCGTAAAACATTTTTCGGAATTTTGTTTTGGCCCGGTCACGAACTGTAGCCAGGTCAGGCAAAAGGCCAGAATACCAGAACAATAATGATACCGTGAAATAAGTAGATACCGCAAACACATCCCACAGCAAAGGCGAGTTAAAATTAACCCATACCGAACCGCGTGTGTTAGGATAAGGAAATATAAAGAATGCCAGCCATACACGGCCCATGTGCCAGATCGGAAACTGTCCTGCGCAAATAACAGCGAAAATCGTCATGGCTTCTGCAGCACGGTTTACACCCGTCCTCCATCCCTGGCGGAAAAGTAATAAAATAGCCGAGATTAACGTACCTGCGTGACCAATACCAATCCACCATACAAAGTTGGTAATATCCCAACCCCAGCCAATGGTTTTGTTCAGATTCCACTGGCCAATACCATAAGTAACCTCACGATAAACACTATACACCCCAAAGCATAACAGTGCTACGCTGATATAAAAACCAATATACCAGAGTCGGCTTGGCTTCATCTCAATGGGACGAATGATATCTTCCGTTACCTGGTGGTAATCTTTATTACCATCTACCAGCGGTTCCCTTAGTTGCGATTCGTATTTCAGTAATGACATATCGTATGTTATTCTTTTAGCTGTAACCGTTTTAAAAAATCCAGCTTTTAAATTTATTTTATGTCGAATGTTGAATTGCTAAATATGGAATGTTGTTTGCTTCAAAAAACATTCGATATTCACTATTCGATATTAATTACACATGTGCTTTTTCTTCTTTCTTAACTTCAGTTCCTTGCTCTTCTTCTGCACCAATATGCCTGTCGGTATTACGTACTTTTGCCAGGTAACTTACATTAGGCAAAACGTGTAATTGCTCCATTACATAGAACGCACGATGTTTCTGATCTACGTGCCTGATCTTGTACACATCACTTTCTTTATCGTTAACATTACCAAAGCTGATAGCGTGTGTAGGACAGGCCTGCATACAGGCTGTTTTTACATTGCGTACCATAGTTGGGTCCTGTTGCTTTTTCGCTTCCAGTTTGCTGTCCTGTAAACGCTGCACACAGAAAGAACATTTTTCCATCACACCTCTTGAACGAACAGTAACATCCGGGTTCAATACCATTCTTGTTAAGTCATCATTCAACTGCATTACACTCTCATCCATATATTGGCCGATAAGTGGTTTTTGATTATCGGGGAAGCTATCCGCCCCTGTATAATCTAACCAGTTAAAGCGGCGCACTTTATAAGGACAGTTGTTGGCACAATATCTGGTACCGATACAACGGTTATAAGCCATTTGGTTCAGCCCCTCACTGCTATGATTTGTAGCCGATACCGGGCAAACGTTTTCGCAAGGTGCATTATCGCAATGCTGGCAAAGCATGGGCTGAAATACCACATCCGGATTTTCCAGATCACCTGTAAAATAACGATCAATACGCAACCAGTGCATTTCATGTGCACGCTGCACCTGCATTTTACCAACCACACTCACGTTATTTTCGGCTGTACATGCTACCACGCAGGCACTGCAACCGGTACAGGTATTTAAGTCTATACTCATTCCCCATTTAATGCCCGGCTTTTCAAAATCGGGGAACATAGTTGCGTCTTTCACAAAATCACCTTTACTGCCGCCTATAGTGATTGCTTCACGCTCTTTGGTTATTTCTTCTAAAACAGCTTCGGGGTTAGCTGTAAAACTTGTAAGATTGGTTTCATAAATAACCGGGCGGCTTTCGGTAAAGCCATGCACCTGTGTTTGTGCCAAAGGATAGAATGCTCCTGTTTTTTCAACAGTTGCCACCGAACTATATGAATTGGTTCCGTTAAACGAAACAAATGGATAAACATTTTTACCGGCACCGTGTGCAGATCTGCCAATATTGGTTGATGTAGCTTCTTTATCGGCACTTTCCCGTCCATATCCAACAGCCAAAGCAATGGTTGCCACATTCATGCCTGGAAGAACAATCACCGGTAATTCAACCGACTTACCGTTTGCTGTAATTTTTACAACCGGTTTTTCGGGATGCACTTCGTAGTCACTTTGCTTACCACCTTCCTGGTTCATTACATCCAGGTTCAGCAGCGATTTGGCCATGGCCGGGCTCATCATAGCGTAGTTGTCCCAGGTTACTTTACTTACCGGGTCAGGTAATTCCTGCAGCCATGGGTTGTTAGCCTGGCCACCATCACCAATAGATACTTTTTGGTAAAGCACTATTTCAACTGCTCCTCCTTTTGTTGAGGCAATTGCTGAAGTAGCTTCGCCTAATTTTGCTCCGCTGAAAGATCCTGCGCCAACTGGCATGGTTTCGGGCTCTACAACACCGTCCTGCAACGCCTTTTCCCATAAATCTAAACTGCCCAGCTTGGTGTTCCAGTATGTTTTAAAATAAGTTTCGTAATCGTTAACCATGCTACCGGCAGCCGAACTCCATTTAATTAATGAAGTCTGGAAGGCACGTGTTTTAAATAACGGGTTAATGGTAGGCTGTAGCAGGCTGAAGTAACCAGTTTTAGGTTCAGCATCGCCCCAGCTTTCTAACCAATGGTGCGACGGAAGGATATATTTGCATAGCTCCGTTGTTTCATCCATGGTTGCATTAAAGGAAACAGCAACAACTTTTGCCAGCGCATCTTTAAATTTTTTGCTTTCGCTTAGTGAATAAGCTGGGTTAACGCCATTGATCAAAACAGCACCAATTGCACCACTGTTCATATCATCAACCAGTTTCAGCATATCAGCATCAATACCATTTTTGTAGTTTGATGTGATGGCCCAGTTGATGGTAGTGCCGTTTGCACCAATAGATGCATTAATGGCATTTACCACTACCTGTATGTTAGCATCATTGCTTCCGCAAACAACAAGTGCTGCTCCATTGCTTGCTTTTAAAGCAGCAACCGCAGTGTCTATTCCTTTATTCAGTTTTGCATCTGCAATAGTAGCAGGAGCGGTAACTGCAACGCCCAATTTGGCCGCCAAAGCCAATGCAACAGCACCGGTTTCGGATGGTTTGTGTGTATAACGGTCATCGGCATTGCTACCGGTAAGGCTAATCATGCTTTCAAACTGAAAATGTCTGCTCAGCTCTGGCTTTTCGCCTTTTACCTTCCTGTTTTGTGAATATTGATTATTGAATTCAGTTGGGCTAAGCCAGCTTCCCAAAAAATCAGCACCCAGGCTTACAATCACTTTCGCCTTATCAAAATGATAAGAAGGGATGGCCCTTTTTCCGTAGCAGGCCTCATTTGCCAGTAACATACCACTGTAACTCACGGCATCGTACTGTACATGGCGGCTACCGGGATATTTTGCTAAAAATTCGCTTATTATTGCTAAGGTAGAAGGAGAATTTACTGTAGAAGTAAGTACGGCAACAGCCTTACCGGTGATGGCTGCTCCCACCATTTTATCAAAGGCATCAAAGCCGGTAACTTCTTTAAAGTCTTTACCATCTTTCTGCATCGGGTAGCGAAGACGGGTGTTATCATACAGGTCAAGTACAGAGGCCTGTGCCTGTGCGTTGGTTCCTCCGTTTGTTATGGTCGAAAGTTCATTTCCTTCAATTTTAATAGGCCTGCCGTCTCTTTGTTTAACTACAACCGAAATGGTATCGCCACCATTAACATAAGTAGATGCATAATAATTAGCAACGCCTGGTATAACACTCTCTGGCTTGTTTAAAAAAGGAACAGCCTTACGTACAGGCATTTCGCAACTGGCTGCTATGGCGGCCGCGGCCGTACTAAAGCCCAGGTATTTAAGAAAATCCCTGCGGGGAGTTTTGGCATCTAAAATACCCTTATCATCAAGGTCTTCTAAAGGAAGTAACTCTTCGTTAAACTCGTTTTTGGTTGATTCCTGAAAACTTTCCGTTTGATTCAGTTCTCCAAAACTTTGCCAGTACTTTTTCTTCATAATTTACCCCAACCCCTAAAGGGGCTTTTATTAACAATAAAAGATATAAATTCGTAAGCTCCGGTTCTCCGCCAGCTGGCGGATTAGGGGGCTTTTAATAGTGACATTTCTGACATTCCGTTCCACCAATCTTTTCTACCGTTACACTATCCATTTTATGATTCTTAATATCCTGATGGAATTTCTCGTACATGCTGTAATATTTGTTACCGGTGCCATCTTCTTTGTTGTAAAAGTCAACTTTAGATTCTCTATGACAATTGATACACCAGCCCATGCTTAATTCGGCAAACTGATAAACTTCGGGCATTTGCTGTATGTTACCATGGCAAGTCTGGCACTGTTGTTTACCTACTTTAATATGCTGACTGTGGTTAAAATAAACATGATCGGGCAGGTTATGAATTTTTATCCATTCAATGGGCCTTGCACCATCTGCAATACCATTGTGGTCATTATCCGGGTTGTACGTTTTGGTAGATGCATTCCAGCCTGCATATTCATATAATTTCTGAATTTCAGCAGTACCGTCAACAGCAGTACCATCGTCTCTTACCAATTTATCAGGGCCCTCATATTTATTGATTGCTTTATGGCAGTTCATACAGGTATTAACCGATGGAATGCTTGCCTGTTTACTGTCCTGTGCGCCGCCATGGCAGTACAAACAACTAATCTGGTTGGTGCCGGCATGTACCTGATGAGAGTAAAATATAGGTTGTTTTGGCTGATAATTTTTCATGCGCCCTATATTAACGGCACCATTAATAGTATAATATCCACCAACTGCAAAAAGCAGCAGAATACCAGCCATTAAATAAGTTTTATTTTTATATGCCGGAACCGGCTCTGGGCGCATTACGCCTTCTTTTTCGTCTGATAATTTGCGCAGGTTGCCGTTAACCTGTAATAATATGAAAGCTATAAGTGCCAGAACAAGGGTTAAAATTCCAAAAAGCAATGAACTATCTTCCCCTTTATCATTAGTTTGTGCTGCAGGTGCAACCGGTGGGGCCCATTTTTCTACATAATCTAAAATAGCATCAATCTCCTCATTTTTCAGGGCCGGAAAGGCGGTCATTTGCGTTTTGTTCCACTTTGCAAAAAGATCTTTACCATAAGGATCTTTCTCTCTTAGATCGGCTGAATTATGCACCCAGTCATAAACCCAGGTCTTTGAAGGTTCCCTGTCTCTTGCTCCTTTTAATGCCGGACCTGTAAAATCCTTATCAGGCTTATGGCAACTGGCACAGTTTGCTTTAAACAAAGCCTCACCATCTGCAGCTAAAGCCTTTATATTAATTGACAATAAAACAACTAAAAAAATACTTGTAAATATTCTGTTAAAGATTTTTCTATAGCGACTCATACAGTTATATCGGGGCTAATGTGGAAAAATATCCTGATTCGATTGCAAAAATAAGACAGGATGCTGACAATATATCAACATTTTGGAATTTTTTTTTTCCTTATCCAGCATGGTTTTCAGCGAATTGTTCATATAACTGCATTGTATTTGTCATGTATTTGTAACCTATTTCTGTTAGTCGGTTTTTTTTAGGACCTGCTAACAAAATCACAATTTTTTGCCTCACATTTGCCGAATGTTTGATAAACTTAAACAAAGATGGGGCACAAATGGACTTAATCTGGTGCTTATTATTGCAACTTTCGCTTTGGGTGGAAGCCTTTGTGGCTATGCCGGGCGTAAAGTTTTACTGCTGGCCGGACTGGAAAAAGGATTTTTATGGATTATACTATACATCTTACTTATAACACTGCTTTGGCCAGTTTGTGTTTTAATTATCAGTATTCCGCTGGGGCAATTTTCTTTTTTTAAAAGATACCTTGTAAAAGTATGGGCCAAACTAAGTGGCGGCAATAATAAAAACAGGCAACCAGCCATCAGGATTGCCATTTTTGCCAGTGGTGCAGGTTCTAATGCTGCGCAGATAATACTAGCAACTTCACCCCTTCTTAGGGAGAAGGGTGAAGCCAAGACAAAAGCAGATGGGGCCCAGTATTCAGTTGCTTTAGTAGTTTGCAATAAACAAGGTGCCGGTGTGCTGCAAATTGCACAAAAAGCCGGTATCCCATCTTTATTAATAGAAAAAGAAAGGTTTTTTAACGGCGATAACTATTTACCTGAACTGGTCCAACATAACATTGATTTTATAGTATTGGCAGGTTTTTTATGGAAGATGCCATCGGCCCTGGTGCAGGCTTATTCAAAAAAGATTATCAACATTCACCCGGCATTATTACCTAAATATGGCGGCAGGGGCATGTATGGTAATAAAGTGCATGAGGCAGTAATTGCTGCCAAAGAAAAAGAAAGCGGTATTACCATTCATTATGTAGATGAAATCTACGATCATGGCGAAATTATTTTTCAGGCAACCTGTGGGGTGGCACCAAATGATACTGCAGCCTCTCTTGCCCAAAAAATACATGTTTTAGAACATGCAAATTATCCCCGGGTTATTGCAGAACTTACAAAAAAGCAAAATCGCAGTTAAAACGCAGCAGCGGCAATGTTGTTTTAAATTGTTCCTGTACTTTTACTACCACTAATTTTTTTACCCTGTTGCGATCAATTTTAAAAATACCCGTACTGCTGTTGTTTTTTATGGCCGTTGCCAATCAATTGCATGCGCAGTTAACAGTTACCGGCATCGTGTTTGATTCATCCAGGAGAAGCTATGTTGAAAACGTACGGGTGGAAAGTACTAGTGGAAATTTTACCCGAACCGACTCGATGGGGCATTATAAAATAGCTGTTACAGAAAAAGATTCACTCACATTTATTTACCAGAATAAGCCCACGCAAAAATTTGCGGTAAAAGACATGCCCAGTCTTACCCAGTTTGATATTTCGCTGGGCATTAATGTTAAGGGCGGCTATCGCACCTTAAAGGAAGTAATTGTGTTTGCACGCAGTTACCGGGAAGATTCCATGGAAAACCGGCAGACTTACGCCGATGTTTATAATTACCGTAACCCAACTTTAAGAACCAGCATTTCGCCCAGTGGTGCTGTGGGTGCCGATGTGGACGAGATCATCAATATGTTCCGTTTTAAAAGAAACAAACACCTGAGATTATTTCAGGCCAGGCTGGAGCTGCAGGAACAGGATCATTTTGTCAGCTACCGGTTCAACAAAAATTTTGTACGGCGTATTACTGGCTTACAGGGTGCCGAGCTGGATACTTTTATGGTTCGTTATTTACCTACCTACGAATTTGCCAGCACGGCCGATGAAGTTACTTTCAACAAGTATATTTTAAATTCTTCCTACGCATTTAAAATTGAATTATTACAACAGGGGGCCGCAAAATTACCGGCAGGAACAGTAAATTAAAAAAAGAGAAGTATTTTCAAGTCTTATTTCTCTTTTATGAACCAACTTCACAACGAGCTTAAGAAAGAATTTCAGTTAGAAAGGATGATCCTGTTCAGCGATGCCGTTTTTGCCATTGCCATTACTTTACTGGTAATAGAAATCAAAGTTCCCGAAATTCCAAAATCAGAAGTGACAGATGGAAAATTATTAAACGCATTAGGAGAACTCATTCCTAAATTTTTTGGCTTTTGCATAAGCTTTATGTTCATAGGTATTTATTGGGCAGTTCACCACCGCATGTTTGGTTTTGTAATAAACTATACCCCAAAATTGTTAAGGCTTAACCTGCTTTTTTTATTTGCTGTTGTATTAATGCCCTTCAGCACTGCATTTTACAGTGAGTTTGTATTAAGGCATGTGATAACGCCGGTGATTTTTTATACAGGCAATATCATAATCCTGGGTTTATTTAACCTGCTTATGTGGCGGCATATCGGCAATCCCAAAAATCAATTGTCCGAAGGATTGAGCCGGGGCGACGCAAAATATTACTCTTTCAGGGCCATCATTGTACCTGTGATGTTTACTCTTTTTGCTTTTGTTTATCTGCTCAATCCCATCGTAGCATCCTGGTTACCGATGCTTATTCCTATTGTAATGCGGCTTACAAAAAAATATCACGACAAAAAAAATAATTCAAAAACAGTACAATCAAATTAAATTATGGAAGAAAATCAACTTACCCTTGGCATTGGCACCCGGTTACAACACACCCAGTACGGACCGGGCGTTATTGTTGGCGTTAAATACGCTACCTACCTCATTTCTTTCATCCATCATGGTATAAAAGAAATTGATAAAACAGATGAACACCTGGATGAGATCATTGCAGAAAATGTTACTGCTGAAGTGGAAACGGTTTCAGCCGTTGAAAGATCTTTATTAAAAATTTTACGCCAGTGGGCCGATGTTACGGAGATTGTGCCCATCGGCGATAAATGGATTGGCGGTATTATCAGTTTGCAAACTGCCGATAAAACGTTGAAGCCAAAAGAAATTCCCATTGATGATTTTTTTCATAAAATTGTTATGCTGCGTGACAGGCTGCGGGTGCTGGAACAAAACATTAACAGCCACAAAAAACTTACCGACGAAGAGAAAGTAAACATACAGCAATACATTACCCGTTGCTATGGTTCGCTAACCACTTTTAATGTGCTGTTTAAAAATAAAGAGCAGTGGTTTGTGGGTGATAAAGGGAAGGGAGAATAATCGCTAACCTACCGGCAGGCAGGCAGGTTGGACTGAATGGGGAGGATTGCGCTGATTTTTATTGTTTGCTACAATTAGAAATGATTAAATTAGAAGCACCAAAAATTTATATGGCAAATAAAAAATCGCTCCCCGGTCCCATTCCTATTTTAATGATTGTAATTATACTGGCGGCAATAAGCACCTGGCTTTTGCCGGCCGGGCAATACAATAAACTGTCGGTAGCTGATAAAAGTTTTAAGTTGGTTACCGACAGTAACGAAGTAACCCTGCCACTTACGCAGCATACATTAGACAGTCTGGGCATACACATAAAAGCAGCAAAATTTATTGCCGGCGAAATACGTAAACCCGTTTCTGTGCCCGGTTCGTTTACCAAACAAAAAAGAAACCAGCAGGGTTTTATCAATATTTTGCAGGCACCTATTAAAGGAATAGTGGATAGTATTGATATTATTCTCTTTGTGCTAATCATCGGCGGCTTTATGTATGTGTTTAACGAAACCGGTGCGCTGGTAAAAGGTATTACCTGGCTGGCACATAGTATGAAGGGCCGGGAGCATTGGCTGATTGCCATACTAACGATTGTGTTTTCTTTTTTTGCAGCCTCTTACGGCATGGCAGAAGAAGCACTGGTATTTTATCCAATACTGGTGCCGTTATTTCTGGCTGCCGGCTACGATCTGCTGGTGCCGCTGGCCATTATTTTCGGTGGCACTTCAATCGGGTGCCTTCCTGCATTCTCCAATCCTTTTTCTACCATCATCGCTTCCAATGCGGCCGGCATTAACTGGATGGATGGATTAACTCAACGCATAATACTCTGGGTAATTGTTACCGCTTTATTGGTTTGGTATATTTTAAGATATGCAGCCAAAATAAAAAAAGACCCCACCGCATCGCTGGTTTATAAAATTGATGGCGAAGTGAAACCGCTGTATGATGTGCATATAAGCGATGAAGTGGCTCCCAAACTGGAAACCAAAACAAAACTGCTGCTGCTGATCTATATAGCCACTTTTCTTACCATGATTGGCGGTGTGGTTTTTTTAGACTGGTGGACAACTGAGATGTCGGCGTTGTTTATAGCTTCCTCCATTTTAATTGCCCTCATTGCAAGGGTGAATGAAAAGATTTTTACCCGTGAGTTTATTAAAGGGGCAGAGAGTTTACTATCCGTTGCTTTTATTATTGGCGTAGCCAGGGGCGTTACCATTATTTTAAATGAAGGGCATGTAAGCGATTCTATTTTATACTACACCGCAAACATGGTGCAGGGCATGCAGCCTGCATTTTTTATTTTACTGCTGCTGGCATTTTATATTGTGTTTTCAATTTTTATACAATCAAGCTCTGGCATGGCAGTATTAACCATGCCCATTATTGGTGCATTGGCCATTTTGGTTAATGTGCCCGGCCGTGAAATTGTAAACTCATACATGTACGGCATGTGCCTCATGTCCTTTCTGGCGCCTACCGGTCTGGTATTACCGTCGCTGGCAATGGTAAACATAAGCCTTAAAACCTGGGTTAAATTTATTATGCCGCTGCTGATTGCATTTACCATTATTGCCATGGCGGCGTTGGTTGTTGGTATTTATATGTAGTGTAACACATTGGTATCACCAGAAAATATGGTTAACTTATTGGGTAAAGAAATAGAAGGATTGGCAGCAACATGGAGTAAACCAATAGTTGACTTTTTCTTATTGGGCGAATTTGGAAAGGTAGATGATGGTCAATGTGAATTTCTCGACACGACAGTAAGCTGGGTAGCATTAAAAGAAAAATAATCAGTGAAAAATAAACCAAAACTTAATTTATGAAAAGATTATCATGCTTCTTTCTTCTCTTCTGCTGCAGCTTATTTATTCCAGTTGCTTCGTTACAGGCACAAATGTCTTCTTCGCAACTGGATACATTGGTACAAAATTCACTTAAAAAATTCAATGTTGCCGGTGTAGCCATCGCCATTGTAAAAGAAGGTAAAATTTTTTATGAAAAGGGGTTTGGTGTAAGATCAATTACAACCAATTTACCGGTTGATGTGCATACCAATTACCAGATCGCCTCCAACAGCAAAGCTTTTACTACCGCAGCTTTATCAATATTAGTGGATGAAAAGAAAATTTCCTGGAAAGATAAAGTGCTGGACTATCTTCCTGAATTTAAAATGTATAATGAATATGTAACAGAAAATTTTTTGATCGAGGATCTGTTGTGTCATAGAAGCGGCCTCGGTTTGGGCGCAGGCGACCTCATGGATTTTCCGGATGGAACAGATTTTACCATTAAAGACAAGTTAAGTTTTGCTCAATACTTTAAACCGGCTTCTGCATTTCGTACAAAATGGGATTATGACAACCAACTTTACATACTAGCGGGTGAATTGATAGCAAGAGTTAGTGGTATGACCTGGGAAAAATTTGTACAGACAAGAATTCTTGATCCACTACAAATGAACAATTCATTTTCATCGCTGGATGCCATGAAAGACAAAACGAATATGGCCACGCCACATTCAACCACTACAGGGAAAATAAGAACTATCGGTTGGTTTGATGAAAAAATAAATGGTGCTGCCGGGGGAATTGTATCTAACGTAGATGACATGAGCAAATGGATGATCACCCAATTAAATAAAGGCAAATATGGAACTGATTTAAAGAACAAGCTTTTTTCAACGGCAAGGCAGAAAGAGATGTGGACGATGCATAGCATAATGGAAGCAAATCCTAATCCGAGATATAATCAACATTTTGCAGGTTATGGGCTTGGTTGGTTTTTGGCAGATGTTAAAGGGAATATGGAAGTATCCCATACTGGTGGTTTACCGGGTATGTTAACCAGCGTAAAACTTATCCCTGATCTTAAATTGGGTATTGTTATTTTAACCAATACCGAAAATGGCGGCGGTGCATTATTCAGTGCTATTGAGCAAACAATTATGGATAGCTATTTGGGATTAGATGATTTTCACTGGGTGGAGAAATACAGTAAAATGCTGGAAGTAAGTGGTAATAACGCAGATGCAGCAACGGCAAAAGTTTGGGAAACCGTTGAGGCTGCGAAAGGCAGCGAATTCATTACAGAAGAGATTATCGGCATCTATGAAGATAAATGGTTTGGCAAGGCAGAAGTGTTTTTAAAAGGGGATCAGTTATGGTTCAAATCCTATCGCTCCCCAAAACTAAATGGCCCTATGTCTTTTTATAAAGCGAACACTTTCGCTATTAAATGGGAATACCAAGATATGCCTGCAGATGCTTTTGCCATATTTAGTTTGGATGAGAATGGCAAAGCTCAAAGCATTAAAATGAAAGGTATTTCACCAGACATAGATTTTAGTTTCGATTTCCAGGATCTGGATCTACAAAGAATAAAATAAATAATCACATTTTTTAAAATAACAGGATAAACAATGAAAGCAAAATCAATCAAAGGAAAATCAACAGAAGAGATAAGTACAGCATTCAAAGAAAGTATGGCAGACGGTTTCGAGCCTACCTTAGCCATTGTTTTCATATCTGTTAAACAGGATAGAGAAGCTGTATCGCATTTACTTGACGAAAAAGGTATACAGATATTTGGTGCCACCACTGCCGGTGAATTTATTGATGGCGAAATGGAAGAAGGCAGCATTGTCGTCTTGTTGCTCGACATGAATCCAGCTTATTTTAAAATTGAATTTCATGAAACAAGCCCGGAGACCGTCTTTGAAGACGCAAACAAATTAGGTGTCACCGGAAAAGAAACCTTTGCAAACCCAGCGTTTATTTTAGCAAACAGTGGCGTATCATTGGATGGCGAACCAATTGTTGAAGGTATCATAAAAGGCTTTGGAAAAACTCTTTCGTCGGCAGACGAGGAAGTAACCATATTTGGAGGAAAGGCTGCAGATGATTTGGCACTTGAATCAACATTTGTTTTTACCAACAGAAAAAGTAATGACTGTGCAATTGTAGCACTCATTATTGATGAAGATAAAATAGATGTGAGAGGTATCGCTACTTGTGGCTGGAATGCTATTGGTACTACAAAAACAGTAACTAAAAGCGAGGGCAGTATTGTTTATACCATCGACGATAAACCAGCATTGGATATGTTGATGAATTACCTGGGTGTGGAGATAAAGCAGGAAGGCAACAAGGAAATCGTAACATTTCTCAGCTCCTGGTATTATCCATTGCAATTGGAACGAGAAAATGTAGATCCAGTCATACGTACAGCCATGTTTGCCAATAGCAATGACCGTTCACTAATTTGTTCTGGAAATGTGCCTCAAGGTTCTAAAATAAAGTTTTCGCTG
>JBBQLS010000059.1:0-19438 GCA_038328115.1 Chitinophagales bacterium | reverse complement strand
GATGAAGTGATTGTTTTTGGCGCAGCGCTGCCGGTAAGCCAAATGGCAGCTTTGGCACAAAGTATTTCTTACGAAATTTTAACAGGGATATCTCAACGGGTTAAAAGGGTTTATTTTGAAGAGTAAGAGGAATTAGCAAATGTGCTGATATGCTAATTTGCTAATGGGGCAACTGCGTTCACGAAACTCTAAACCACAAACCCATAACCCCAAACTCTCTTATCTTTGCAACTTATTATGAAAGCAAGACACGTAACATTTATCATCTTATTAATTATAATTGCCGACCAGGTGCTTAAACTGTGGATTAAAACCCATTACGAGCTAAATGGCCATCAACAGATCATTGGCAGCGGATTTCAATTGTGGTTTGTTGAAAACCCAGGAATGGCCTATGGATGGAAATTTGGTGGTAACTGGGGAAAGATGGCACTTACCATTTTCCGAATGGGGGCCGTTGTATTCGGTACCTGGTATCTTGGTAAAATAATCAAAGAAAAACAACACAGGGGTTTTATTTTTTGTGCGGCATTGGTTTATGCAGGTGCCCTGGGTAACCTGATAGATTCGGCTTTTTACGGACTGATTTTTGATAAAGGAATGACGGTTGATCCCACTATAAAAGATTACGTTGGCTATAGTGGTCTTGCTAAATTTTCTGCAAAGGGCTATGCTTCTTTTTTACATGGCAACGTGGTAGATATGCTGCATTTTCCGATAATAGATTCAACCTGGCCCAAATGGGTTCCATTTTTTGGCGGCGATAAATTTGTGTTCTTCAACCCCATCTTCAATATTGCAGATGCATCCATTACAACAGGTGTTCTCAGTATTTTAGTTTTTCAAAGGCGCTTTTTTAAGCAGCACAACTCCAGTGAAACGCATCCTACCGTAGAAACTGATGCGCTGGTTAATGACGAGTCGCAGGTTTCATAAAAATCCTATCTTTAAAGCAACAAATTAAACCGGTTTATGAAATTATATTATCTGGCAACAGCATTTTTAGCTACCATAGTTTTATTAACTGCCTGTACCAAAAATACGGATCCCGCCGGCGAATCAACGGGTACATTGCAAGTAACAGCCACCGGCAATTGCACACCGGCTACTGCACATGGCTTATTTAGAGTTGACAGTGTTTTAAACAGCGAAAACTATGTGGATGTATTGGTTAATGTAAGTTCTGGTGGCAGTTTCACCATAAAATCTGATTCTGTTAATGGCTATTCATTTAAAAAAACAGGTACTATAAGTGCGGGCTTAAATACGGTGAGGTTATATGCCAGCGGAAAACCCATTGCTACTGGTGTTGATTATTTCAGCATCTCTTACGGGCTTACGGTTTGCAATTTTTCAATAACAGTTTTTGGTGCAAATGGAGGGTTTGGTACTGCATTATATACACTTGGCGGTTCGCCCGGTAATTGTTCTGTTTCATCTATAAACGGTAATTATATTACAGGGCTGCCAATGGCAGCTAATAACAAAGTTGAAATGACGGTGAATATTAATACACCAGGTACATATATTATAACCGGAACTGTAATAAACGGGGTAAGGTTTGATACAAGCGGTACATTTACCAACCCCGGCATTCAGAACATTTTTTTAAAAGCAACCGGAACGCCCGTTGCTGCCGGTACGTTTAATTACCCGGTTACCAATGGCGCCACCAACTGCGATTTTTCAATTACTTACACAACTGTTATTGTAAATGCAACCTTTGCGCTTAGCGGCTCTCCGGGAAATTGTACGGGTGCAGTTGTAAATGGTACATACACGTCAGGAACAGCGTTAACAGCCTCCAACACAGCCGTAATAAATGTAAACGTAACATCTCCGGGTAATTACGCTATTGCAACCACAACAGTAAACGGCATTAGCTTCTCTGCCAGTGGTACTTTTAATTTATTAGGGCCGCAACAAGTAACTTTAACCGGAACAGGAATGCCAACAATAGCGGGACCTTTTAATTATCCGCTAACAGGAGGGGGCAACAACTGTACTTTTTCTGTTACCAGTTTATAGTAATTGATTTGTGCGATATATTTTACGCATAGATAACCGGAGGAAGCAGCAGCGCTGGTATTTTTATTATCTTTAAGAGATTAACAATATACAAACTGATCTTTTAAGGAAAAATACTGAACTTTACGATGGTACCCTTTAGAAGATATGTAAAATTAAAAAAATGAACAAAGTACGTCCGCTGGTATTTATCGCCCTATTAGCTACGCTGTTTTCCTGCGGAAAAGAATATAGCGAGGAAAATTTAAGTAACGGTAATGAATTAATTGTGGGTGGAGATTGCCGTATCAGCAAGATTGTATATACCGATACTTCGGGTATGGCAGGCGGCGGGCCTGGTACTGGTCTGGGATCTATCGAGGGGGAGATCAACAGCCTGGATATATTATTCAGGGTTACACAATTCGATAGTTTATCCAACACCATTGATTACCGCGATGAACCTGTTTACACAAACGACAGTGTGTATATTAATCCTGATGAATATTATATTGTAGATGGAACTAAGCGCATCATAAAAATGCATGGACTTAGTGACCCTACAGATCCTTCTTCTTTGCAGTACGACTTGTTTTACGTTTATAATACTGCGGGCTACCTCATCACAAAAAATTATTTTTTTACGGCCACACCGGGCGTTTCTTTTTTAAGGGTTGATTATACTTATACGGGCGGTAATCTTACACACATGAGTGCTGTTGATTTGCCTGGCGGCGATTTGGCAATGGATGCTGATATGACTTACAACTTCAATATTGTAGCCCGGCGGTTTATCTATACTTTTCCCGACGAAAGATTCTATCCGCAATTCACCCAGTTTTTTGATTTTGGGCTAAGAAATTTTAATGCTCCTAAAAGTATAACAGTAAGAAATTATGATCCAGGGAATGTAGTACGTGATTCATTAGTTTCAGCCTTCAGCAATTATATTATGAGCCGTGATGGGTATGTATTAAGTGTGCAAATGGGAAATGCTCTGCCAGCCGCCACGCCACCACTTACGCCCAGCCCGCAGCCAAGTATTCCGGCGTTGCCTGGTAAACTCAGTTTTAGTTACCATTGCAGATAAGGTGTAAGGCCACTACGAATAATGTTACTTTACCTACTATAAAAATGCCATTTGCGCTAAAAATAAAAAGAGCTTTACAGCGGCCAGACACCTAAAGCTGAGATGCTTGCTAAAAAAATCTCAAATAATTTTTAAGATATAAAAAGTGGCTGTCATTAAGGGAGGTCACTTTTTTTACGTTTCTAGCCACTATAAAATCTTTTCTCATTAAAAGAATTTTGGAAATCATCAGCGTTTATTATCAGTACTGTTCGTAGTGGCCTGACACTACCTAAATCTTTCCAACCATATTTGCCGGTATCACCCATTCATCAAATTCCGTTGCAGTAACATAGCCCAGTTTAACTGCCATCTCTTTTAACGTGGTTCCTTCCTTATGTGCTTTTTGTGCAATCTCAGCCGATTTGTAGTAGCCAATCTTTGTGTTTAAAGCAGTTACCAGCATCAGCGAATTATCTAAGTGCTTTTTGATATTGGCTTTTATGGGTTCAATGCCAACAGCACATTTATCGTTGAATGAAACGCAGCCATCACCAATCAACCGGGCGCTGTGCAGAAAATTATAGATCATCACCGGCTTAAAAACATTCAGTTCAAAATGACCGTTGCTGCCGCCTATGCCAATGGTAACATCATTGCCCATTACCTGTGCAGCAATCATGGTTAAAGCTTCGCATTGTGTTGGGTTAACCTTACCGGGCATAATGGATGAACCGGGTTCATTATCAGGAATATGAATTTCACCAATACCGCTTCTTGGGCCTGATGAAAGCATGCGTACATCATTAGCGATCTTCATTAAACTTACTGCAACCGTTTTTAATGCACCATGTGCTTCCACAATAGCATCGTGTGCGGCAAGTGCTTCAAATTTGTTTTCAGCAGTTTTAAAAGGTAGTTTGGTAAGTTTGGCAATATGCCTGGCAACATTCACATCGTATTTTGGAGGTGTGTTTATTCCGGTGCCAACGGCAGTGCCGCCTAAAGCCAGCTCACTTAAATGTGCCAGGGTATTTTTAATGGCTCTCAATCCATGATCAAGCTGAGAAACATAGCCACTGAATTCCTGACCAACAGTTAGTGGCGTAGCATCCATAAAATGGGTTCGGCCAATTTTAACCACCTTCATGTAAGCCTTTGATTTTTTATCCAGTGTGTTGTGGAGTTTGATAATACCGGGAATGGTAGTTTCCATTAAAATTTTATAAGCCGCAATATGCATGGCAGTAGGGAAGGTATCGTTACTGCTCTGGCTTTTATTTACATCGTCATTTGGGTGCAGATATTTTTCTTTATCGCTTAGTTTGCCACCGTTTAAAACATGGCCACGGTAAGCAATTACTTCATTTACATTCATATTGCTTTGCGTGCCACTTCCTGTTTGCCAAACCACCAGCGGAAAATAAGCATCGAGTTTTCCATCCAGAATCTCTTTACAAACCTTGCCGATCAGGTCCGCTTTTTTCTTTGTAAGTACACCTGCTTCATAGTTGGTTATGGCAGCGGCGTGTTTTAAATAAGCAAATGCCCTGATGATTTCTTTAGGCATTCTGTTTATATCCTGTGCGATTTTAAAATTGTCAATGCTGCGTTGGGTTTGTGCGCCGTAATAGGCATCTATGGGCACTTGTACATCGCCCATGGTATCTTTTTCTATTCTGTATTCCATAATTTTTTTGATTACAAGGTTTGTATATGCTTACAAAGTTAAATGATAAAAAGAGGTTTACAATTTTACAGCCCTCTTTTTTGTAATTTACACAGTATAATAAATAAAAGGGCATGATATCAATCAGGAAAAATACGAATGATTTTCTATTACTGGTTAAGTCTGATTGATTAAAATAAATATTATCTTCAGTAAAATTTATTTTTTGTTTCCTGTTTTTTTTGGATGTTGCGGAGAATAAGTTTGAATGCTTTATTTGAAAAAAAACAACGGATGCTTTTTTTAAAAACGAAATTGTTTTTCTTATTTATTGTTATCCCTTTTTTATTGCCTGCACAGGATAACCAACCCAGTCCCACTAAGGCACAACTTGCCTGGCACGACATGGAGTTTTATCTGTTCATGCATTTTGGCCCTAATACATTTACAGACCTGGAGTGGGGCAAGGGCAATGAAAAGGAGGAAGTGTTTAATCCGACCAGTTTAGATTGTGAACAATGGTGCCGTGTTGCAAAAGCTGCTGGTGCAAAAGGGATCATCATCACAGCTAAACACCACGATGGATTTTGTTTGTGGCCAAGTAAATTCAGTAAACACACAGTCAGGGAAAGTAAATGGAAAGATGGCAAAGGAGATGTATTGAAAGAATTATCTGCGGCCTGTAAAAAATATGGACTGAAATTCGGCGTTTATATTTCTCCCTGGGATCGCAACCATCCCGATTATGGAACAGAAAAATATAACGATGTGTTTGTAAATATGATGAAGGAAATATTTGCAAACTATGGTCCTATTTGGGAACTGTGGTGGGACGGCGCAAACGGAGAAGGAACGAATGGAAAGCGGCAGGTTTATGATTGGAATAGATTTGAAAAAGCAGTTCGAAAGCTTTCTCCAAACACCATTGTGTTTAGCGATATTGGTCCTGATGCCCGTTGGTGCGGAAATGAAGATGGCATTGCCGGAACAGCAAACTGGAACACATTGGATACCGCAGGCTTTACAAGAGGCGCTGGCGCACCAAAACAGAACACATTAAATGCAGGGAATGTAAATGGTAAAAACTGGATACCGGCAGAATGTGATGTAAGCATAAGGCCCGGATGGTTTTACCACAAAGAAGAAGATAGAATGGTAAAAACACCTGAACAATTGTTTGAGTTGTATGTAAAAAGTGTTGGGCGTGGCGCCAATTTATTATTAAATGTGCCGCCGGACAGGAGAGGATTGATTACCGCATATGATTCAACTTCATTGGTGGGGTTTAAGAAATTAAGACAGCAAAATCTTACTAATAACCTGTTTAAAAATGCCAATACTTATCACCTTTTTCATGGTATTTTAAAAGCTGCACCTGCGCTATGTGACGGGAATTATAAAACCATTGAGCCTGTTACAGAGGCTGTTCAGGAGTCGGTGGGTATTGAATTGAAGTTGAAACAAAATAGGAAGGTTAATTGTATTGTGCTGCACGAAGACATTTCGAAAGGGCAGCATTGCAGTAAATTTAAATTGCTGCTGTTTAATAGTAAAGATGAATTGGTGAAAGAGATTTACGGAACCACTATCGGCAAAAAAAGAAGCATCACATTTCCGACAGTGAACATCAATACAATAGAATTAACCATTGAAGAACAAAATGGCTCAACGGGAATAAGGGAGATTGAGGCTTATTTGATGGATGAAAAATTGATTGAAAAATGAATTTCCGGAACTAAAGGAAATAGGTTAATAAAAAGCCGTTTCGCCTGAGGCGGAACGGCTTTTTATTAACCAGTAAAATTTATTTATAAGGAAGATTAGTAAATGTTCCACCAGTAATAGTAACAGCACCTGCCGCAACACCTGTAAATGTGCCTGATATTTTCCTGTTCGTCATATCATACGTGCCGATAGATAATGAACCTGCTGTACCAGCATAAGTGGTGGCGGTGGCTAAGTACGTAAAAGCATTTGCGGGTATTGCATAGGTGGTGGCAGTTTGTGCATTTAGGTTTATCTCAAAATATTGTTGAGATGCACCTGTGCCTTTTACTGCAAAAATATTGGTAGCGCCAACGTTAAAATTATTATACCAGGCAGAGTCGGCAACAAATGCCACGCCATTAATGGTACACGTAAATGAGCGGGGAGCTGAACTACTGTTGTTGTTTCCAGTATTGTCATCTTTTTTGCAGGATGCAAATACACAAACCAAAAGGGCAAGGACGGTAATTTTTTTCATGATAATTTTTTTTAAAAAATGTTTCACGAAAGTGATGTATTTTTCATACCCCCCATATACCCACCAACGGGTATATTTATTTTCCTGTAAAATTAGCTTTTCTTTTTTCAAGGAAGGCTGTAGTTCCTTCTTTCATGTCTTGGGTAACAAAGCAATCCCCAAAAGCATCAATTTCTGTTTGGTAACCATTTTTAGTTTCATTAAAAACTGCATTAGCTGATTTAATGCAGGCAGCAACAGCCAAGGGTGCTTTACTGTTTATCAATTCCAGGATAGCTCTTGCTTTGTTTAACAATTCGTCTGCAGGCACAACATAATTTACCAGTCCGTATTGCAATGCAGTGCTGGCATCAATCATATTTGCACTCATCAGCATTTCCAATGCCCGCCCTTTACCTATCAATTGAGTTAAACGTTGTGTACCACCATAGCCTGGTATTAACCCTAAATTAACTTCGGGCTGTCCAAATTTTGCGTTTTCGCTACAAAGGCGGAAATGGCAGCACATTGCCAGTTCGCAACCGCCACCCAATGCAAAACCATTTACAGCAGCAACAATTGGTTTCTTGCTGTTCTCAATCTTAAAGAAAACATCCTGGCCTGTTTTGGCTAAGGCCATCGCTTCTTCTTTATTTAGTCCACCAAACTCAGTAATATCTGCCCCGGCAACAAATGCCTTGGGACCTGCACCGGTTATGATGGCTGTTTTAATATCCGCATTATTATTTACTTCATCAATGGCCGAATCCAGGTCGGTAAATACCTGTTTGTTTAAGGCATTTAATTTATCAGGGCGGTTGATAGTGATTATAAAAATGCCGTTCTCTAATGTTGTTAAAAGCGTTTGATACATAAAGTCTTTTTAAAAATTCCTGTTTTGTTTAACCCAGTCTTTTATATAATCTGCAATTTCGGATGTGGTGGCACCTGGTGCAAAGAGTTTTCCAACCCCCATTTTATTCAGCTTATCCATATCTTCTTCGGGGATAATACCGCCGCCGGTAAGCAGTACATCATTCATTTCTTTTGCTTTCATTAAAGCGATGATCTTTGGAAAAACGGTATTGTGGGCGCCACTCAAAATACTTACACCAATAGCATCCACATCTTCCTGCAACGCAGCATTCACAACCATTTCGGGCGTTTGGCGCAAACCGGTGTAAATTACTTCCATACCGGCATCACGCAGGGCAGTAGCAATTACTTTGGCGCCGCGGTCGTGGCCATCCAGGCCTACTTTGGCAACTAAAACACGTACAGGTCTTTTCATAAAAAAGAAACTTGAACAACAAAAATAATGAATATTGCCGGTTGAATCTGTATTTACAAATTTGCCGGGGTTACTACAAACACTGCGTATTTAAAAACTTAAGTGTTGCCTTATTGTAATCACTGTACATCTGGTGGTCGGAGACTGAAAGGTCTATCTGCTCAACAACATAGAGCTTTTGTATCACGGTTAAACTATTAAGTTCAGGAAAAGATGTGGGGTTGGCCTGGTATGCTGTTACAAATGCATCTGAAAAACCAATAAAATAATTTTTACCGGTGAGATAACCTTTAGCCTTCAACTCATTAAACACAGCAGCCGATTTAGCAAGTGTAATAACGCCCCTTCTTGCAAAACGCTCGGCATACAAAGGTGCATGTTCTTTTATAAAATATTTACTACAAACACCGCGGCCGCTTATTGTTTGTGAGTTGGATAATGCAGCAGCATTGCCGGTAGGCCCAACGTTTTCATTATTATCGTACCGGGCCATGCAAAACTGCAATGGGGTAAGTGTAGTTAACGAAACGGCTCCCGCCTGGGCGCAATAACTGATGGCTGCTTTGTATTTATAATACGCAGATAAGAATGCAGAATAATTACCTCCATTGCTCATGCCGGCTGAGTAGCGAAGCTTACTGCGGTTGGTAATGCCACGGTTATAAAAAGTATCGGTAATTATTTTGATATTGGCATAATCGATATTACTAACAGAATCAGCAGGCGATACCAGCCACCTTAATTTACCGTCTGCATTGGCATCAACGCCGGTTGTAGCTTCTTCACATTCGGTAATAATGATACCAAAATTATCTGTAACCAGGTCTTTTATTAATTGTTTAAATTCGTAACTGGTGGCTGTGTTTTGTGCAGTGCCACCGGTGCCATGGAGCAGATAGACAAATCCTTTATGCCCTGTGGGGAAATACGAATACACAGGTTTCATCCTGTCACGGCCTCTGATCATTTCAAAATTTAATGTAACAGGAGTAATGGTTTTTAAGCTGCCGGTAAAAGAAACATTGCGGTTGGGCATAATAAACCAGGTATGCCATTCTTCAAATGCCTGTAAAAGAGAAACATCGCCACTCCATTTATCAAATTGCTGATTATCGCCGTAGGCAATACTGAAAATATCTACCGTGTCGCCAATTTTGTATTTACCTGCTCCATAGCCATTGTTTACCGCCACGGTAAAACTATCCACCACTGCAGGCGCAATTGGAGTTAAAGTGTCGGTAGATGATTTATTGCAGGCAATAAAACTGAGGATTACAATGGCTGAAAGCAGTTGTTTCATTATATAGATTTTACTGTAGACATATTTTTATGTGGACAGGTTTAAAAAGAAGAAAAATCAGCCAATGCTTTTTCTATTCTGTTTATTGTTTCAGCTTTGCCAATGGCTTCTGCTATTACAAAAACGCCAGGCCCCATTTTACTGCCAACAAGCATCACCCTGAATATCATTTGTAATTCGCCCACTTTAATATTCTTTTCTGTCGCCAGGTTCTTAAAATCAGTTTCTATTGAATTTATATTCCAATCGTCAATAGGATTGTATCTGGATGCCAACTCCTTGAAGAATTCATGCTTAAGTTCCTCCCATTTGGGTTTAACCGATGCTTTATCATAAGCAACAGGCGCCTGGTAAAAGAAAACCGCCTGGTCAAAAAAATCGGTGAGTAAAATACAGCGTTCCTTTACTAGTTCCAGTATTTTAGCAAAATGTGTTTCATTTTTAATTGCAATGCCTTTCGATTCAAAAATATCTTTTACTCTTGCCTGGTAATTGCTAACAGGCAATTTTTTTATCCATTCCTGATTAAACCATTTTGCTTTTTCAAAATCGAATTTGGCACTGGCTGCATGCACACGGTCCATGCTGAAATTTTCAATCAGTTCTTCCATGCTGTATAATTCCTGTTCAGTTCCATCGTTCCAACCAAGTACTGCCAGCAGGTTAATAAAAGCTTCGGGCAAAAATCCTCTTTCCTTAAATCCTTCAGTAAGTTCGTTTGTTTTTGGGTCGGTCCAGTTCATTGCAAAAACCGGAAAGCCATATTTTGCGCCATCACGTTTGCTGAGTTTTCCGCTGGGCCCCATTATCAGCGGCAGGTGTGCCCACTGTGGCATTTTATCTAAACCAAAAAGATATTTCCAAAGCAATACATGAACAGGAGCACTGCTCAGCCACTCTTCTCCCCTGAAAGCATGTGTTATCTGCATTAAATAATCATCTACCACCACTGCCAGGTGGTAAGTTGGCATGCCATCGGCTTTCAGCAAAACCTTATCATCAATGAGCGACGAATCAAAACTTACTTCATGATGTATCATATCAGTAAATGAAATGGTTTCACCCGCTGTCATTTTTATACGTACCACATGGCGGGCACCTTCGTCCAGTAACTTTTTTACTTCATCGTCCGGTAAGGTTAGTGAATTCTTCATCTGCATCCTTATATTTCCATCATATTGGGGAGACGGATTTTCGAAAGTCTTAAAATCATTCCGCATTTTTTCCAGTTCCTCCGGTGTGTCAAATGCGTAGTAAGCAAAGCCATCGTTAATAAGCTGCTCAGCATATTTACGATAACTTTCTTTTCTTTCACTCTGGCGGTATGGTGCAAACGGACCGCCCGTCAGCGGACTTTCATCAGGCTCTATGCCACACCATTTCAGGCAGTTAAAAATATATTCTTCGGCACCGGCAACAAAACGGGTTTGGTCTGTATCTTCAATGCGTACTATAAAATCGCCACCGTGTTTTTTGGCAAATAGATAATTGTATAAAACGGTGCGTACACCACCTAAATGCAGCCCGCCTGTGGGGCTGGGTGCAAACCGTACTCTTACTTTACTCATATAAGTGCAAATATAAGTTTAGTAGTGATAGTGCTCTAAGCTTATTATATATGTATTGTATTTGAAGCCACAATTTTTAACCAAAAAATTCGTTTAATTGTACAACATTTTTTCAGCTTAATAAAAAACATGAGCAGTGGATTAAACCTTCTGGATTATTTACAATCTATATCCAACATTCCACCCAAACGTTAAAAAAATTAAAAATTAAAAAATCATGAAAATTAAAATTCAATTTTTACTGATGGTTGCGCTGGCACTATCAGTTAGCTTTTTAAGCTGCAAAAAGGCCGATACATCCGCCGATAACACAGATCTTGTAACTCATTCTGACGATCAGTCGGTCGTTGCAACCGGAACTGATGACATTGCCAATGATGTGAACGCCACCATTGACAATACCAATGCCTTTAATGGTTTTGTTGGCTCTGTTGATGGTATCACAGGTCTTCCCTGCAATGCTACTGCAGTGCTGGATTCAGCAAACGGCCTGAGAAGAATTACAGTAACCTTCAATGGTCCCAACTGCACTAATACACGCACCCGGGTTGGTGTAATAGTACTTACCATGCCGTTGACCCAGCATTGGAAAGATGTCGGTGCAGTTGTGACCATCAATGTCCAAAACCTGAAGATCACCAGGATAAGTGATGGGAAAAGCATTACAATTAATGGTACCATTTTGGGTACAAACGTATCCGGTGGCCGCTTAAGAGATTTGGCAACCCTCGGAACGATAGTACACACGATTACAAGCCCCGGAGTAACCGTAACATTCGACAATAACACCCAGCGTTCATGGCAGATAGCAAAAAGAAGAACATTTACATATAATAATGGTGTTGTAATTACCACTATCGGAACCCATACAGAAGGCAGCGTTACCGGAATATCTGAATGGGGTACAAACCGTTTCGGAAACGATTTTATAACTGCAATTACCCAACCAATGGTTATACGTGAAGATTGCAACTGGAGGCTTGTAAGCGGCGAAGTAACCCATAGCAGGTTGCTGGCTACCGTGGTGGTTACCTTTGGTCTTGATTCTGCAGGAAACCCCGTAACCTGCCCCAGCGGTACATTTTATATGAAGATAGTATGGACAAACGCCAACAATGTAGTACGCACTTACATCAGACCTTATTAAAAGCATAATTTTTATTACAAAGGCCATCTCATAAGAGGTGGCTTTTGTAGTTTAAATAACAAAGCAATTGCTTTACAGATATTTGTATTTACTTTTAAACCATGTTTTACACAGTAAAAACGCCAACCTGGGTCAAAAATTTTTTTAAGCATAGTATTTGGGAAATGCCCCGGCGGGTAAAATCTATTTACCTAACGTTTGATGATGGGCCACACCCTGCAATAACAGATTTTGTTTTAGATGAATTGAAGAAATACAATGCCAGGGCAACGTTTTTTTGTATTGGCAGAAATGTGGTGGAAAACCCATTAATATTCAAGCGTATTTTAAGTGAAGGGCACAGCGTTGGAAACCACACATATAACCATTTAAATGGCTGGAAGACAAAAAATGCCGATTACTTAAAAGATATTGAAGAGGCCGACAGGCATATTAATTCCAAATTGTTCAGGCCACCTTATGGCCGCTTTACCATAAAACAACGCCGGCAATTACTACAAATGAATAAACATTTCAGGATTATAATGTGGAGTATTTTAAGCGGCGATTTTGATACAAAAATTACCGCTGAACAATGTTGTGAAAACATTTTTAAAAATGCTGAAAATGGCTCTATTGTTGTCTTTCACGATAGTGAGAAAGCATTTGAAAGGCTTAAAGATGCTTTGCCACTGGTATTAAAATATTTTTCTGAAAAAGGGTATCAGTTTGAAAAAATTGTTGCTGAGACATGATTTTTTTATTACCGGACTTACTTAAAAAAAAATTGGGCCGGGGTAGAAACCCTGGCCCGTTTTTAATCCGTACCCTATGAAAACTGTCGCTAAAGTACATTGTTGTTATTAAATTAGCAACATTTTTTTTAACAGTTTTTTAAAGGGTTGTCATATAAGGTTATACATTAATATAAAATAACGGCCTTATTACGTCAATTATCATTTGCAATAATCAGGTGCTGGATGAATAAAACGATTGGGCGATTCATGCCAGCCTGCTTCATTATTTTACGGGTTCGTTTAAATTAATTTTAAGCATTTTTGCAGTCAAACGTAGTTTATGATTATTGATACACATTGCCATTTATACCTGGAGGAATTTAAAACTGATATTACTGATGTAATTAAAAGAGCAGAGGCTGAAACGGTGAATAAATTTTTTCTGCCGGCTATTGACAGCTCCGAAATTGAAAATATGTTTTTGCTGGAAACTAAGTTTCCGGATAAATGTTTTGCCATGATGGGGCTGCACCCATGTTATGTAAAAGAAAATTACTTGGAGGAACTAAGTATTGTAAAAGACTGGCTTTCAAAAAGAAAATTTGCCGCAGTTGGAGAGATAGGCCTTGATTTTTACTGGGATAGAACCTTTGAAAAGCAGCAGTATGAAGCCTTCCGGATGCAGATTGAACTGGCTCTGCAATATAATTTGCCCATTGTTATTCATACACGAGATGCAATGCAGGAAAGCATTAATGTGGTTAAAGAGTACAAATCAAAAGATATTAAAGGGATTTTTCACTGCTTTGGAGGAACCTTAGAAAATGCAAAAGAGATCATAGATGCCGGATTTTATCTCGGGATAGGAGGGGTGCTTACCTATAAAAAATCGGGCCTGGCCGAAGTGTTGGAGCAAATTAATTTAGAGTATATGGTTTTAGAAACCGATGCGCCTTATTTAACTCCCGTGCCTTTCAGGGGAAAGCGTAATGAGAGCAGTTATTTAAAATATATTGTTGAAAAGCTGGCATTGATAAAAAAAATTACCACAGAAGAGGTAGCCGCTTTAACAACTGCAAATGCTGAAAAAATATTCGGCTTATAAATATTGAAACTGTATTTTTGCCACCCACTTAAAAGGAGATTTGTCCGAGTGGCTTAAGGAGTCCCGATAGCAATCGGGATATAGGGGAAGCTCTATCATGAGTTACAATCGCTTAGCTAGAAAAGGGATTGGATAGTGAAGGAAAAATATTTTATGCAGAATCAGGTAATTATTAAAAGGAGACTTGTCCGAGTGGCTTAAGGAGCACGCTTGGAAAGCGTGTATAGGGGAAACTCTATCATGAGTTCGAATCTCATAGTCTCCGCAAAACCCTCCAAAGCTTTGGCAAAGGAGGGTTTGTTTTTTTAAGTAGATCAATTATTTCAGCACTTTTTCCATAACAGTACTGCGTGATCCTTTTATCAAAATATTAATATCGCTGAAATTTTGATTTTGATACCATTCCTTCGCTTGCAAAGAATTTTCGAAAAAAGAAAAGGAATGCGTTACTTTATTAAAATCACCTCCAACCAAAACCACGGCTTTCCAATGGTATTTATTTATCAGATCAATTAAGTTTTGATGTTCATGAAGGCTTTCCGGTCCCAATTCCATCATGCCACCAAGCATAAGCACTTTATCAGTTCCTTCCATTTTTGCAAAATTTTCAATAGCAGCCTGCATACTGGTTGGGTTTGCATTGTAAGCATCCAGAATAATTTTATTCCTGTCTTTTTCTATTAACTGCGACCGGCTGTTTGATGGTATGTAATTTTCCAATGCCGATTTTATTTTTTCATCCGCCACTTTAAAATATTTACCAATGGCAACAGCAAGTAAAATATTGGGCAGGTTATATTCACCTATAAGATTTGTTTTGATCGAACTGATATCAGCTCCTGTGATTATTGAAACTTCCAATAAGCCTGAACTGGACTTTACAACACCGGTAACACCGGCATCCTGTGTGCCGTAGATTATACGTTCAGGAATTCCTTCACTCATTTTCTGCAAATAATCATAGTCCCACATTATAAAGGCTGTACCATTATGCTGTCTTAAATAATCGTACAACTCACCTTTACCCTTACGAACCCCTTCCTCGCCGCCAAAGCCCTCCAGATGGGCTTTACCGCAGTTTGTAATTATACCATGGGTGGGCATTGTAATTGTGCAGTATCCTTCAATTTCTTTTTGATGATTGGCACCCATTTCAATAATGGCAATTTCTGCATCCTCCTTTATTTTTAAAATGGTTAAAGGGATACCGATATGATTATTGAGATTGCCTTCTGTTGTATAAGTTTTAAACGACGTTGATAAAACTGCATGTACCAATTCCTTGGAAGTAGTTTTTCCATTACTGCCTGTAATTGCAATAAAAGGTATTTCTTTATCGGAAGATAAGAACTGGCTTCTGTGATACAATGCCAGATCCTGCAAAGCCTTTAAAACATCAGGTACGTTTATAAATTTCAGATCCTTATTTTCAGGAAATTCATCAACAACAGCATAAGCAGCACCCTTTGCCAGTGCCTCTTTGGCAAACTGGTTGCCATTGAAGTTTGGTCCTTTTAAGGCAAAGAAAATATCATTTTCTTTAACCTTCCTGGTATCGGTTTGTATAGATGGAAACTGTAGGTACAGTTCATATAGTTGGGGTATTTGCATTAGCCAAAATTAAAGTAGAACATCTGAATAACGGCATAAAAAAACCTCCCGGTCAGCGGGAGGTTTTCTATATTTTTAAAAATTATTTCTTTTTCTTGCGTGAATTTTGCTTACGCTTGCCAAAGATATTACCTTCTTTAAACCCTGGCCCTTCCGGTGGTCCAAGATATGTTTGAGCGCAACGGAAACCAACTGTACTTGCCGATTGAGTTTCCTGCATAAACCTGCGTGTGCCCGGGGATAGCCAATATGGTCTGTCATTCCAGCTTCCGCCTTTAATTACCCTTGATGAATCGCTGATTAAAGAGGTGATGCCATAGCCATAGAAAACGCCACTGGAAGAATCACCATCAAGATAATTAATTACATCATTTTTTTGATAGTTTGTCCGGTTTTTAACCTCCTCGTCAGAAATATCAACTTTCTTCAAACGGCCCATGCTGTCTCTTTCGTATTCGCCGCCCGAGTTCTTATAGTATTTTTGAAATTTATTACCACGGAAGTAGTTGAAATCTTCTGCATCTGTCGATGTCATAGGCCTATAAACATCACCTACCCACTCACTCACATTTCCACTCATATTATATAAGCCAAACGCATTTGGGTAAAATGATTTTACGTTACCAGGTATAGCAGCACGGTCATTCAAACCACCTGCAATACCCATGTTATCACCACTACCTCTTTTAAAGTTGGCCAGAAACTTTCCTTGCCAGGCTCCACGCCGGTTATCGCGTAAGCCATTTGGGTTATTACTCCATGAATATATCTGTTGGTTCGAGAACAACTCCTCGCCGGATTTCTTTTCTTTTTTACGGGGGCTTGGGTTTTGAGCTAACATACCATAAGCGGCATATTCCCACTCAGCCTCAGTTGGCAGGCGATAGCCCATATTCAGTATACCATCATCCATACGTACAATTGAACGAGGTTTGCCGTTAACATCTTTTAATGCAGATTTTTTTGGTTTATTTCTACCCTGAACCATATCCGGTGCCATCAGGTAGGTCTCTGTATTAAACGAACCATCAGCGCCAGCTCCTTTCATCTCCCGCTTTATCGCATCTTTTTTCAGGTAACCTTTTTTCTGCAGGTTCAACTCATTAACCCTGTCAGTTCTCCATATACAAAAATCGTATGCCTGGCGCCAGTTTACACCAACTACCGGATAGTAATTATAAGAAGGGAAACGGAAATAATACTCAACATAAGGTTCGTTATAAGCCAGTTCTTCACGCCAAACTAGCGTATCCGGCAGTGCCTTATTAATAACATTGCTATCGCCCGAAAAAGTATTTTCCAACCAATATAAATATTCACGATAGTGAACATTGGCAACCTCTGTTTCGTCAATAAAGAAAGAAGGTACGGTAATACGCCGCGGCACATTGTTCCAGTCTCCCATTACATCCTCATCCTTAGCGCCCATTACAAATGATCCGCCCTGTACAAAAACCAGCCCGGGACCCGCATTTGGATATTTTACCTTAGAAACATGAAAATTACCCATGTTTTTGTCATCATAATTCCAGCCAGTTGCAGATGACTTGCTTTGTTTTTTACCTAAAAGACCGCCTTTTTTACAGGCGTTTAAAGAAATTGCCGCTATTATTAGGATAACAACGTTTTTACCAGAAAGTAATTTAGTCATGTTCGTTCGTTTGTCGTATTGTTTAACGAAAGGTTTTCTTAATTATTGTATGAGGTTATATAGGTTGCGAATATAAAGACTTTACATGAATTTGAATGATTTCAAACTCTTTTTTTAAAGTTAAATGTTAAGAAATCAATTGCCTGACATGAGGCGGCAAATACAGATGGGGTAATACCGGCAAAAATCTGGTATTAATAAAAAAAGGTAATCCCCAAAAGTCAAAATGTAAATTCATTAGTATTTTTATGCACCGGTAAAATCGGAATTGTGGATGATAGCCTATACTGAAGAAACAGGTTTTTAAATAAGAAGCGTGTCAAATATGGTTACCATATTTATTTTTTTTGGAACAATATCGCCCACCGGAAATTCACTCGTAAAAAAATCAGAGCCATTGTTGCAATTCAATCAAATACGGTACCCCAGTGCGTTTCAACCCAGGTAAAATCTGATTTGCAACCTGATAGCATGGATTTTCGGAAAAATTTATTTTAAAATTGTATGTACGGTAAAAAAAACACTTTGTTTTATTTGGTTAATATGAACAAGTGTTATAAACTTGCATACAATAAGGACTAAATGATTAGTGGTTGGTTGTTGTTTCGATGATAACTACATTTACTCTGATGGATACTTTACTTGCTGAATAACTGCAAATCCGTATTTTTGCCCATTGTCAAAAAAAAACGATAAAAGGTAATTATTTGCAATAAAGCTGGTTACATCCCGTTAGTGTATGTGCATGACCTGTAGCTTGAGTGATTCAGGATGGATTTTCGCTCAAAAAACAGAACATTTATCATTGTCCGGTATTGTTCTGAATAAAAAAGCCTTTATCTTTGAAACTCGTTCGTTTTTTAGTTTTTTTTAACAAGATTTTATAATTTAGTTGTTCATTAAAATAAAACTATTATTTTTACAACATAATACAACCATTAAACTTAACGCTTATAGAGGTAAGTCTACCTAACCAAGACAAATTAAACGCATGAAAAAAGTAACTTTGAAACTAACTGCTTTAGTTATGTTACTGGGAGGAGCAATAACTGTATCTAATGCCCAGAACATAAACGTTGTAACATCGGCTGTTCCGTTTTTACGTATTTCACCTGATGCCCGTGGCGGTGGTATGGGAGATGTAGGTATTGCAACTGCACCTGATGCTAACGCTGCTTTTGCCAACATAGCCAGAACCCCATTTGCAACTAGTAAAACCAGTATTGCACTTAACTACTCCCCATGGTTAAGAGATTTATCGGTAAACGATGTATTTATTGCCTCATTGGGTGGATTCTATAAATTAGATGATAAACAAGCCATATCTGCTTCGTTAAGGTATTTTAAATTGGGTACTGTACAATTTACGGATCAAAGCGGTAATGATCTGCAGCAGTATAATCCAAAAGAATTTGCAGTTGATCTGGGCTATTCCAGGAAATTATCAAGCAAATTTGCTTTAGGTATTGCCATCAGGTATATTAATTCAAACCTGGCAAAAGGAACCTTTAACAGCCTTAATTATAAAGCAGGTTCTTCTGTTGCCGGCGATTTACATTTATATCATCATGGTGCTAAAGAAAATGGCCAGGGTTTAAACTGGGGATTAGCCTTAAGTAACCTTGGTTCTAAAATTTCTTACTCAAGTGATGCTTCTCAAAAAGATTACATCCCTGCAAATATTGGTTTAGGTCTGGCTTACACCAAAGTATTTGACGAGGCTAACAAAATTACATTTGCCTTAGACTTTAATAAATTACTGGTTCCAACTCCTCCGGTATTAACTGGTAATAGTACAAGCGATTCTGCTGCATTGATAAAATACCGCAATCGAAGTGTAGTAAGCAGTTGGGTTAAGTCTTTTGGTGATGCAGGAAGTGCAAGTGCTGAATTCCAGGAAGTTAATATTTCTGTTGGTGCTGAGTACTTCTACAACAACCAATTTGGTTTCAGAGCTGGATATTTCTACGAAAATGCAAACAAAGGAAACAGGAAATATTTTACAGTAGGTGCAACAATTAAATACAGCGTTGCTGCTTTAAACTTCTCTTATATTTTCCCAACCGGTAACGGTACAAAC